>NC_007778.1:5122500-5331656 GCF_000013365.1 Rhodopseudomonas palustris HaA2 | reverse complement strand
GCGCGATTAGGCAGAGGCTCATCGTGACAATGGCAAGATTTTGAATCTGTGCACAGATTCGACGAGTGAACCGTGCGTGACAAATCCATCGCACGCCTAAAAGTTTTTCATGAATCCTTTACCTTTGAGCGCTGCGCGACCGCCTTTTCCAAGTGCTCGCTGCCGCTTTGTCGATAAGTGTCTCGCTGGCCGGGTTTTTTTGTGAGCGTTCCGACAGGGTAGCCGACGCGAAGTTGGTACTGCGTAGACTCCCGAGGCGCGGTCGCGCGTGTCGGTGCGATCGTTGTCGGGCAACGAGTTCCGGTTGTGCCGCAGGGCTTTTCTAAAACACGTCCAGATCGCTTGACAATGCGCGCAATGCGTCTCGCGCGTACCGCATCGCGCGAGCTCGCGCTGTCGACGGCGAGCATCGGCAACGCGTGCGCTGCGTTGACCGTGCTGCACGACATGCGTGGTGATTGTTTCGCGTCGCGTCGCGTCGCCGAGCGAAGCAGGCGGCCGTGGCGTTCGGCCCGATGTCGTCGCATCGCGTCACGTGTCATCGCATGCTGCGCAACCGCGCCGGCAAAGGATGCGATGCGTGTGCAACCGGCCGTGCCGGGTAAAAACAAGCGGTCGTGCCGGCAAAAAAAATGCCCGGCTGAGCCGGGCATCTGATTCTGTTCTGAACTTGAGAATTACTTCCCGAGTTGCGCGATCCGATGCGCGAGGCGCGACACCTTCCGGCTCGCCGCGTTCTTGTGAACGATGTTGCGCTGGGCGGCGCGCATCAGCGCCGGCTCGGCATTCGCCATCGCCTTCAGCGCGGCCTCGCGGTCGCCGCTGGCGATCGCTTCTTCGACGGTCCGAACCGAACCGCGCATCTGGGTGCGGCGCGACTTGTTGACCGCGGTGCGCCGGGCAATCTTGCGAGTCGCTTTCTTCGCCGAAGACGTATTGGCCATGTTCTCTCAAATCCTGCGGCGGCCTCCGCTGCGGAGGGCCGGGCTGATGACGGAGCCACGAATGATCGGAGCCTCGCCGTGTGTTCCGGATGTTCTGAAGCTTGTTCCTGGAGCCGGCGGGCCGAATACGCGACGCCGCTTCAAAGAACAGCGGCGGCAGGGAGACCCCACCGCCAATGCCGGCCTTATAAAGCCACAGCTTTCCAGCGTCAACGGCCGTGGCGGCCCAATGTCGGTTCCGGCCGGCTCCCTGTCGGCGGGCGGATGCGGCGCGCTGCCGCCCGGCGGGCCGGGACAAGTCGCTGGCGAGGTTGTCTTTTGCCCGCCCGCCCGGTAGATGCGGCCCTGGAGCTTGTCCGGTTCTGATCGAATCAGAGCCGGAGCTCCTGATTGTCGATTTGACGCGTTTTCGTCACGCGAACCGGTCTCCACGTCGCTCGAAAACGCGATAGGGGCGGTCAATTCCATCGGGGTGGACGATGATCCGCGGGTTCTTTCGACTGATCGGCTTGCTGCTGCTGACCGGAGGATTCATCTTCCTGGTCTATGACGGCGCCCGCTCGGTCGCCGACAGCTCCTTGCAATGGACCCGGCTCGGGGAATTTTGGAACGACGTCCATCAGTCCAGCCAGCAGACCTTCCGGGTCTGGATCGAGCAGGCCGCGCCCTGGGTCTGGACCCATGTCGTCAAGCTGCTGCTGGCGCAGCCGACCTTCGCGGTGCTCGGCGTCGCCGGCCTGGTGTTGCTGCTGCTGTTCCGGCGGCGCAAACCGCTGATCGGCTACGCCCGCTGAGGGCCGCTGCGCCTGGTTCGGCGTAACAACCCTGTCGGTTGGCGCGTAGCATCCTATATCCAGATTTCAGTCGAGAGAAGGTGGCGGCAGCGTTCGGCTGCCCGCCAGCATCATCCAGCAAACGGGCGCCCGGGCGAGCTTGACCGCCGCGGCGCGCCGGGAGGTGTCTATGTTCTTCACGCGCAAATCCGCCGCGATGCCGAGCGCCAGCGAAGCGCTGCCGGGCCGCGCCACGCCGATCCCGACCGCGCGCAGCCATTTCGTCAACGGCGCTCGCATTCAGCCGCCTTATCCCGAGGGGCTGCAGCAGGCGGTGTTCGGTCTCGGCTGTTTCTGGGGCGCGGAGCGCAAGTTCTGGGAACTCGGCGACGGGGTCTACACCACCGCGGTCGGCTATGCCGGCGGCCACACGCCGAACCCGACCTATGAGGAAACCTGCTCCGGCCGCACCGGCCACACCGAGGCGGTACTGGTGGTGTTCGATCCGACGAAGATCTCCTACGAGGCGCTGCTGAAGACGTTCTGGGAAAGTCACGACCCGACCCAGGGCATGCGCCAGGGCAACGATGTCGGCTCGCAATATCGCTCGGCGATCTACACCTTCGGCGACGCGCAGGCACGCGCCGCCGAGGCGTCGCGCGAGGCCTATCAGCAGGCACTCGGCGCCAGGCGCTTCGGACCGATCACCACCGAGATCGCGCCGGCCGGCGCGTTCTATTTCGCCGAGGACTATCACCAGCAATATCTCGCCAAGAATCCCGGCGGCTATTGCGGGCTCGGCGGAACCGGGGTGTCGTGCCCGGTCGGTATCGGTGTCACGGCCTGATCCGCCTGCGATCCGGCACGGCGCAACCTCTCCCGCTTGCGGGGGAGGTCGGATCGCGTCAGCGATCCGGGTGGGGGAAGAGCTCTCCGCGATGAGCAGGCTCAGTGCCCGGCTCGCCCTCACCCCAGCCCTCTCCCGCAGGCGGGAGAGGGGGCGGGCTGCGCGAGGCCCTGCCGCTGCGCCCTCGCGGAACTACGCACCGCGAACAATTTGTTAACCCTAACAGGGCATAAACGGAGCCGTCTCGTGGAGAGGGAATGGCTCCAGTGCGTTTGGACCACGCGTTTCGATTGTCGATGATTGCCGTAACGGCAGCGCTCGCGCTCGGCGGCTGCATGCGGCGGTCGGGGCCGGTCGCGATCCAGCCGTCCAACACCCTCGACAGCATGGCCTATGGTGGCGGCCCTGCCGGACCGGGTCCGGCTGCCTATGCGTCCGCGCCGATGCCCGGCCCCCGAACGGAATATCGTCTCGATGCCGGCGACCGGCTGCGGATCGTGGTCTACGGCCAGGAAGGTCTCACCAACAGCTACGCGATCGATGCCTCCGGCGCGATCACCATGCCGCTGATCGGCAGCGTGCCGGCGCGCGGCCGCACGCCGGCCGAACTCGCCGCCGCGATCTCCGCGCGGCTGCGCAACGGCTTCATTCGTGAGCCGTCGGTGGCGGTCGAAGTCGAATCCTATCGGCCGTTCTATATTCTCGGCGAAGTGCTGGCGCCCGGCCAATATCCCTATGTGCCGAACATGACGGTCGAAAGCGCGATCGCGATCGCCGGCGGTTTCTCGCCGCGCGCCCGCCGCGACAGCGCGACGCTGACGCATCCCGAGGGCGGCGCGATGGTGCGTGCCGTCGTCCCGCTCGGCACGCCGCTCAGCCCCGGCGACACCGTGATGGTCAGCGAACGCTGGTTCTGAAACTCACCCCGGCCTCGACCGTGATCGTGCGGCCTACGGCCACATCCAGTTGCGGCCCCAGTCGCCCTTCCAGCCGGTCAGCCGGCCGCGGCGGAATTGCAGATACAGCCGGTCGCGGCGGTTGAAGAATCCGCTGCCGCCGTGGGTGCGGATCGCCAGGAAGATCTCGTCGCCGGGCCGGCCGCTGACGTAGTTCAGCGGCATGCCGAGTGCGCGTTCCGCTTGCAGCGCGTCCATTCCGAACGCCAGCGGTGTGGTGTTGGACAGCGTCGCGATGAACGGCGGCGCGACGATGACCGCCGCCGGTTGCTGCGCCGAGGCCGGCCGCGCCAATGACGAGGCCGCGATCAGCATGACCAGCACGGCCATCGCGCGCCGCGCGGTGCCGGAGCCGCACGGCGCCTGCGGCCTGCCGTTGCGCTTGATCTTGGTCAGCGAGGGCTGTGGCATCGTCGTCCTTTCGATCCTCGGCTCATCGACGCGGCGTGGTCCCGAGCCCGGCGCGCGGCCGCGCGCTTCTGTACAATATCAGTCAAATCGAGGCGGAAAAAACATCGATCGTTAAGAACGCCCATTAAGCAGTGGGAACCGATTTCTCGGTTACGGGTGGCGGAGGCGTATGTCATTTCCAATCCGGTGATCCATGAACTCATTAGCCCGACAATCGGCGCCCCAGACCGAACCGCGGCGACGGCTGATCCTGGCGTCCGACCGCCGCGATCAGAGCGCGGATCTCGCGCGCATCCTCGCCGGCGTCGCCGAGGTCCAGATCGTCTCGACCGCGGAATTGCCGGAAGCCCCGTCGCGTGACCTGTCCGGGATCGTCGTCGATATCAATTTGCGCTCCGCCGACAGCGTGCAGCGCGTCAAACAACGGTTGCTCGGCGGCGGTTACCAGCCCTTCCCCCGGCTGTTCGTGCTGGCCGACGAACTGCATCACGGCTCGATGCAGGCCTGGGCGCTCGGCGCCACCGACACCATCGCCCGCCCGTTCGATTCGCGTGATCTGCTGGCGCGCATCCGCGCCGCGTTTCCGGATGCGTCGGAGATCACCGCCGACGCCCGCGCCGAGGCGATGAGCCAGGGCATCGCGGCCGCGCACGGCGTGCTGGTCAAGATGTTCGATCGGCTGCCGGCCGGCAAGCCGCTGACCTATCAGGACGTGCTCCGGGCCGAAGGACCGATCCTCAAGGCGATCCGGCGCAGCTCGCTGCGCGAATGGCTCGCCGCGGTCGGCCGCCACCACAACGAGAGCTATCGGCTCGCGCTGTTCGCGACCGGCTATGCGGTCGCCTTCGCCCAGCATCTCGGGATGCGCGAGGAAGACCAGCGCCGCCTGACCCGCGCCGCGCTGCTGTTCGACGTCGGCAAGGCGTTCGTCGACGTCGCCCTGCTCGACAATGTCGACGCCCTGCAGGGCGAACGGCTGCGCAAATTCCGCGAGCATCCGCGGCTCGGCTACGATGCGCTGGCCTCCGAGGGCAGCTTCCCGCGCGAGACCCTCGACGTCGTGCTGCATCACCACGAACTGCTCGACGGCTCGGGCTATCCCGACGCGCTGCACGGCGACCAGATCAGCGACATCGTCCGCATCACCACCATCGTCGACATCTTCACGTCGCAGGTGGCGCAGCGCAAGAACCACATCCCGTTGATGCCGCTGCGGGCGTTCTGCCAGATGGAGGAGATGGGCGACAAGATCGACCAGCGCCTGCTGCAGGCGTTCCGCCCGGTGGCGATGGGCGGTTAGTTTCCCCGGTCATTCCGGGTTCACGCGCGTTGCGCGGGTCCCGGAATGACGAGAAGGCCGCGACTACTCCGCCAGCATCTTGCGCAATTCCGCCTTCGCCACCTTCTCCAGCGTCGAGCGCGGCATGTCGTCGACCAGGCGCACTTCGCGCGGGCGCTTGAAATCGGCGAGCGACCGGCTGCACGCCGCCAGGATCTGATCGGCGAGGTCGGGCGCCGCCTTGTCGACGCCGGCCGCCGGGATCACGAACACCACCGGCACCTCGTCGAGCATCGGGTGCTTCTTCGCCACCACCGCGGCCTCGCGCACGCCCGGCACGGTGATCACCACCTGCTCGATCTCGGACGCCGCTACGTTCTCGCCGCCGACCTTGAGCATGTCCTTGGCGCGGTCGCCGAACCGGATCGCGCCGTGCTCCAGCAGCGTGACGCGGTCGCCGGTGATGAAGTAGCCGTGCTCGTCGAAGCTGTCGCGGGTGGCCTGCTCGTTGTGCAGATACTCCGCGAACAGCGACAGGCCCGGCACGCCCTTGATCAGCAGATTGCCGGTGTCGCCGACGGCCGTCGGCGCGCCGTCCTCGCCGACGATGCGGATCGCATATTCGGGCGCGGCGCGGCCGATCGACATCGGCGTGTTGGGCTGGTCGGCCTCGGCGATGATGCCGTGGGTGATGGTCTCGGTCATGCCCCACCAGCCGATGATCTTGATGCCGAACCCGGCGAAGACCGGCGGTTCGGCGACCGCGGTGCCCCACAGACGGAACGAGTGATCCTTCGGCGTCTCCTGATCCATCAGCGCCTTCAGGCAGAACGCGATGTTGGAATTCCAGGTGCAGCGGTGCTCCAGCGCCACCTTCCAGAACCGGCTCGACGAGAACCGCGGCTGCACCACGCAGGTGCCGCCGACCCACAGGCTCGCCAGCATCGAATAGGCCAGCGCGTTGGTGTGGAACAGCGGCAGGTAAGCGAGGTGGACGTCGTCGGCGCGCAGCGTCTGGTGGGCGGCGTTGATCTTGGCGCCCCACAGCGCGTTGGCGTGGGTCCACAGCACCGCCTTCGGCCGCGACGTGGTGCCCGAAGTGTACTGCACGCTGCACGGCGCGAACGGGTCGGTCGGCCGCCGCGGCCGGTTGGCGCTGTCGCCGAACAGGCTGTCGAACGACTCCGCCTTCGCCACCGGCTGCGCCGGCAGCGGCGAGCCGGGATCGTGCGAGATCACCGCGATCCAGCGCAGCTTCTTGCAGTTCGCCGCGACCAGTTCGGCATAGGCCGGCTGGGTGATGGCGGCGACGGCGTTGCAGTGGTCGGCGAAGTAATCGATCTCGGCCGCCGCCGAGCGGGTGTTGGTGGTCACCGCGAGCGCGCCGAGCTCGACGCAGGCGAACCAGGCGAGCAGGAATTCGGCGCAATTGTCGAGATGGATCAGCACCGCGTCGCCGGGCCGGACGCCGCGCGCGACCAGGCCGGCGGCGAGCGCGCCGACGCGGTCGTGGAATTCGCCGTAGCGCCAGACCCGCGCCGGGGCGTCGAACGGCGCCCAGATCACGAAGGGATGTTCGGGCCGCGCCTGCGCGTGCAGCCGCAGCAGCCATGGCACGTCCATGCCGGCGAACGGACTGACAATCCCCGGCGCTTCTCTGGGTTGCGGCATGGTTTCTCCCCTTTGTGCTGCGCTTTCCGCGCGTTCGTGCGCTTTCCGTGCGACGGCAATTGCCGCTGCATGGCGCGCATCCCTTTTGTTTCCGTCCCGCGCTTGTGCCACCGCCCGCTTCATCGCGCAATTCGGGCGGCGAATGTCCGGCATGCGCACGACTGCGACAACGCTCTCGGCCCGGCCGTCGGAACGTTGCCGGGAGTGCATCGTTGGTTGGACATGACGGCACTGTGACGTGCCGATGTCGAACACCGAAGGGAGAACCCGCGATGAAGACTCTGGCTCTGGCCGCAATGGCGCTCGGCGCGCTCGGCGCGACTCAATTGATCACCGCGAAGCCCGCCGCGGCGCAGGTCGAATACCCCTACTGCAAGCAGGGTGCTCACCAGGGCTATCCCGGCAACTGCAATTTCGTCAGCTTCGAATCCTGCCGCTACTCGGCGCAGGGCACCGGCGGCAATTGCGTGGCGAACCCGCGCTACAGCGCCTCGGGTGGCGGTTACGGCAATGCCTACGGCTACGCGCCGGCCTACGGTCAGTCGGACTACTGACAGGCGATCAGAGGCCGCGCTCTTTGCGGCTGAAATTCGACAGATGGCCCTCGCGCGCGGCCCGCGCGCGGGCGGCCTTGACCACGCCCTTGCTGCGGCCGGGCGGAGCCGGGCGCGAGATCAGTCGCTCCATCTTGCGGCTGCCGCAGGACGGACAGCGCGGCTTGTCGGCAAACCCGACCAGTAGCTCGCTGTCCTTGTCGCAATCCGTACAATGAAATCCGTAGAGCGGCATTGACGCATCTCCTGATAGGCGATCTGGCCATAAACTAAGCGTTTCCGCCGCGTCGGCCGTTCGGCTGAACCGATTGTCGGCGGCGATGCAGGAATTGAACCAGTCGCCGAAATTCGGGTGCGGGTCGCAGCGTCATGACGCCGCCTGGCACCGTGATACTCCTTCGCGGCCAGAGCCGGGGCCCCGGTGATCGGCGCAAAGCGGGGGCAGGGTTTCTGCGGAGCAGCACTGCGTGCTGCGCCGCGCCCGGGACGCGGATGCTGAGTGGCCGATGGCCGGCTAGCGCTTCAGCGCGGCGGGCGGATCGGCGCCGATTTCGGGATTGATCGTGAGCTTCGCCCCGGCGCTGCCGCCGGCCTCATAGGCCGTCATCGACACCGTCCGGCCGGTGCCGCGCGACGCGCGGAGCTTGAGGTCGAGCTTGCAGAACTCCTCGTCGACCACCGCGGATTTCAGCACCACGAGGCCGCGGCCGGCGCCGTCATTGACCTTGTCGCGCGCGGCCTTCATCGCCATCAGCTTGTCGCCGATCGACACCACCATGCCGAAGCTGAAGGAGGCGTTGGCGAGATGACGGTCCTGGTGGCGGAACCGGCGATAATCCGCACTGGTCTTGTAGCGGCCGAGTTCGGCGCGCACCGCGGCGTCGATCAGCTCGGTCAGATAATGCGCGACCTCGATGTCGGAACGCAGCCCGAAATACACGTAGCGGTTCTCGCCGGTGGGATTCTTCTCGCGCCAGACCCGGCAATCGCAAAAATGCGCGATCGCGCCGACGCAATCGTCGAGCGGAATCCGCTTCTTGCGAAACGTCTCGAAGCTGATCTGCTCGCACGGGGTCTCGCGGATCTCGACGTCGCTCAGCGACAGATCGTGCCGATCGAGCAGCTCGGCGACCTTGGCGGCCGCCGACAGGGCCTCCTCCTCGGTACAGCCATTGGCGATGGTCTTGCCGCGCAACGCCTGGATCCGGGTCTTGAGCTTGTCGAGTGCGGCAAGATGGGATGGGCTGGACACCGATACCCTTTCTCTGACAATCCGTGATCGCGGCGAGCGTCCGCGCGGCAGCCGGTTCAGCTGCCTGAGGCATTTACCAGGGCCAGCAATTCCTGGCCATAATGCTCCAGCTTCTTGTCGCCGATCCCGGGAATGCCGCGCAGTTCGTCGAGCGAGCGTGGGCGCACTGCGGCGATACCGTCCATGGTGGCGTCGTGCAGCACCACATAGGCCGGCACGCCGCGGCTCTTCGCCACCTCGGAGCGCCACGCCTTCAGCGCCGCGAACAGATCCGGATCGCCGGTCGATTCGCGCGGCGCGCCGCCGACCAGATCGCCGCGGCGGGATTTCGCCCGCGGCGGCCGGCCGCCGGTCTGCTCGCGCAGCATCACCTGCGCGTCGCCCTTCAGCACCGCGCGCGAACTCTCGGTGAGTTTCAGCGCGCCGAACGCCTCGCTGTCCGGCGCGAGGTGCCCGAGCGACACCAATTGCCGGATCACCGCCCGCCATTGCTTCTCGTTGAATTCGCCGCCGATGCCGAACACCGAGAGCTTGTCGTGGCCGAACTGGCCGACGCGCTCGGTCAGGCGGCCGAGCAGCACGTCGATCAGATGCTGGGCGCCGAACCGCTGCCCGGTGCGATAGGCGCAGGACAGCAGCTTCTGCGCCGCCACGGTGCCGTCGATCACCTTGGGCGGCGACAGACAATTATCGCAATTGCCGCACTGCGGCTCGAGCGCCGTCTCGCCGAAATAGCCGAGCAGCCGGGTGCGGCGGCAGGCGGTGGATTCACACAGGCCGACCAGCGCATCGAGCTTGCCCATCGACACCCGCTTGAAGGCGTCGGAGCCGGAGGATTCGTCGATCATCCGCCGCTGCTGCACGATGTCGGAAAGGCCGTAGGCCATCCAGGCATCCGACGGCTTGCCGTCGCGGCCGGCGCGGCCGGTCTCCTGATAATAGGCCTCGATGCTCTTGGGCAGGTCGAGATGCGCGACGAAGCGCACGTCGGGCTTGTCGATGCCCATGCCGAACGCGATGGTGGCGACGATCACCACGCCGTCCTCGTTGATGAAGCGGTCCTGATTGCGCGCGCGGATCTCCGCCGGCAGACCGGCGTGATAGGGCAGCGCGTCGATGCCGGCCTTGCACAGCGTGTCGGCGATGTCCTCGACCTTGGCGCGCGACAGGCAATACACCACGCCGGAATGGCCCATATGCTTGTCGGCGATGAACGCCTTGAGCTGCGCCGGCGCATTCTGCTTGTCGACGATGGCGTAGCGGATGTTCGGCCGGTCGAAGCTCGACACGAAGCAGGGCGCGTCGGTGAGGCCGAGCCGCTCGCTGATCTCGCGCCGCGTCAGTGCGTCGGCGGTCGCGGTCAGGGCGATCCGCGGCACGTTGGGGAATTTCTCGGCGATGGCGGAGAGGCCGACATATTCCGGCCGGAAGTCGTGGCCCCATTGCGACACGCAATGCGCCTCGTCGATCGCGAACAGCGCGATTTTCGCCCGCGCCAGCATCGCCAGGCAACGCGGTGTCAGCAGGCGTTCGGGGGCGACGTATAAAAGGTCGAGTTCGCCGGCGAGCAGCTGCCGCTCGATCGCGTCGGCCTCGGCGTAGCTTAGGCTGGAATTCAGCGCCGCGGCGCGCACGCCGGCCTCCAGCAGCCCCGCCACCTGGTCGCGCATCAGCGCGATCAGCGGCGACACCACGATGCCGCAGCCGTCTCTCAACAGGGCGGGCAACTGGTAGCACAGCGACTTGCCGCCCCCGGTCGGCATCAGCACCAGACAATCGCCGCCATGCGCGACATGGCGGATGATCGCTTCCTGATGGCCGCGAAAGCCGGGCAGGCCGAACACGTGATTCAGCGTCGACAGCGCGCGGGCATCGAGGTCGTCGGAGGCGTGGCGCGAGGCGGAGAGGGTCATGCGGATCGGTGGGCGAAGAAGAGCATGCGTACGGACATGTGAAGCCTATAGCCCAACGCGGCCGATTCTTCTCGGTCTTGCATCAGAATGTTTGCCGCAGAGGTTCCGCGCCCTCTGGAGCCCCGCAGCGCGCTCCCTCTCCCGCTTGCGGGAGAGGGTTGGGGTGAGGGCGAGCCGAGCACTGACGATGCGTTCGCGGAGGGGAGTTCCCTCACCCGGATCGCTGCGCGATCCGACCTCTCCCGCAAGCGGGAGAGGTTGCGCAGTGCGCGTTGCGCCGCTCACACGATCCGCGTTTCCTTGTTGCCCCAATATTTGTCCCGCAGCAGCCGCTTGTAGAGTTTGCCGGTCGGCAGCCGCGGCAGTTCCTCGAGAAAGTCGATCGAGCGCGGCACCTTCTGGCGGGACAGCGACTGCCCGCAGAACGCGATCAGTTCCTGCGCCAGGTCGACGTCCGGGTCGACGCCGGGGATCGGCTGGATCACCGCCTTGACCTCTTCACCCAGATCCTCGTTCGGCACGCCGAACACCGCGGCGTCGGCGACCTTGGGGTGGGTGATCAGCAGATTCTCGCATTCCTGCGGATAGATGTTCACGCCGCCGGAGATGATCATGAAGGTGGCGCGGTCGGTGAGGTGCAGAAAACCGTCGTCGTCGACATAGCCGACGTCGCCGACCGTGCTCATGCTGCCGTCGGCCGAGCGCGCCTCATTGGTCTTGCCCGGATCGTTGAAATATTCGAACGGCGTCGCGGTCTTGAACCAGATCTGCCCCGGCGTGCCCTTGGGGCAGGGCTGCATCCGGTCGTCGAGAATGTGCAGGTCGCCGAACATCACCTTGCCGACGGTGCCGCGATGCGCCAGCCATTCCTCGCTGTTGCAGGCGGTGAAGCCGAGGCCTTCGGTGGCGCCGTAATATTCGTGGATGATCGGCCCCCACCAGGCGATCATCTGTTCCTTGACCTGCGGCGGGCAGGGCGCGGCGGCGTGGATCGCGACTTCCAGCGTCGAGAGGTCGTATTTGTTGCGCACCTCCTCGGGCAGCTTCAGCATCCGCGAGAACATCGTCGGCACCAGCTGGCTGTGCGTCACCTTGTACTTCTCGATCAGCGCCAGATAGTGCTCGGGATCGAAATGCTCCATGATGATCACGGTGCCGCCGTCGCGGATGGCGAGGCCGACCGCGGCCTGCGGCGCGGAGTGATACAGCGGCGCCGGCGACAGATAGATCATGTCGTTGCGATACTTCCACAGCATGTTGAGGAAGTGGAACAGCGGCAGCGGCTGCGACGGCGGCTGCTCCGGCAGCGGCCGCAGGATGCCTTTCGGTCGGCCGGTGGTGCCGGACGAATAGAGCATCGCGGTGCCGAGGCTCTCGTCGGCGACCGGCGTGTCGGGCAGGCCTTTGGTGGCCTCGGCGAGCCCGACGATGCGCTCGCTTTCGCCGTCGCCGTCGGCCACTACGCACAGCGTCACGTTGGGGCACTGTTTCAGCGCCTCGCGGGCGATGTCGAGCTTGGCGGTCGAGGTGATCAGCGCCTTGGAGTCGCTGTTGGTCAGGATGTAGACCAGCTCAGGCGCGGTAAGATACGAGTTGACGCATGTATAGTAGGAGCCGGTGCGCTCGCCGGCGCCGCAGGCTTCGAGGTAGCGGTCGTTGTTCTCCATGAAGATCGAGAAATGATCGAGCCGCTTCAGCCCGTGCCGGCGCAGCAGATGCGCGAGGCGGTTGCTGCGCGCCTCGAGCTCCGCATAGCTCACGGCGGCGCCGGTCGAGGCCATGATGAAAGCGGGGCGGTCGGGATGGGTGTTCGCGAACTGTCCGGTGTACATCGTGTCCCTCGTGCTGATGCGTGCCTGAGTTGCTGATTGTCGAAGTCGATCCGTCCTCCACCGTCATTGCGAGCCGAAGGCGAAGCAATCCAGAGGCGCGTTGCACTGAGCTTCTGGATTGCTTCGCTGCGCTCGCAATGACGGAGTCATCGTTGTTCGTCCCGAGGGGAGCATGCGCGCGTCGCTTACGCCGCCAGCTCCAGGATCTCGCGCACCTGCGCGGGACCGTCGATCTTGCGGGGGTTGCGCGGCACCCATGGCGTGCCCATCGCCTGATCGGCGATGCGCTCGAAATGTTCGGGGCCGACATTCACCTCGCGGAGGCTGCGCGGCATCCCGAGCACGCGGATCAGCGCGTCGAGCACGTCGCCAGCGTCCTTGCCGGGGTGGCCCATCGCGGCCGCGACCAGCGCCTGGCGCTCGCGGTTGACCGACTTGTTCCAGCGCATCACCGCCGGCAGCATCACGCAGGAGGTGTGGCCGTGCGGCACGTCGAACACCGCGCCGAGCACGTAGCCGATGCCGTGGCTGGCGCCCATCGGCACGCCGGACGACAGCGCGCCCATCGACAGCCAAGTGCCGATCTGGCAGTCGAGCCGGGCGTCGAGATCGGTCGCGTCGGCTTTCACCCGCGGTAGTGCGCTGGCCAGCATCGCCAGCCCATGCAGCGCCTGCGCATCGCCGTAAGGATGCGCCTCGCCCGAACAGATCGCCTCGACGCAGTGATCGACCGCACGGATTCCGGTCGACAGGAACAGCCATTCGGGCGTGTGCACGGTGATCGCCGGATCGAGGATCGCGGCGCGCGGCATCACCAGCGGATGCGCGAATTTCTCCTTGACCCGCGTCGCCTCGTTGGTGACTCCGGCCATCGCGCTGAACTCGCCGCCGGAGATCGTGGTCGGCACGCTGATCTGCCGCACGATGGGCGCCACCGGCGACGGCCGGTTGGCGACGCGGTCCATCTCCGCCACGGTGCCGATGTCGTTGGCGAGGCAGATCTGCACCGCCTTGGCGCCGTCGGTGATCGAGCCGCCGCCGACCGTGACGAGCAGGTCGGCGCCGACGGCGCGGGCCTGATTCGCCGCGGCGATCACCGCCGAGCGCGGCGAATGCGCCGGCATCGCGTCGAACACCCCGGCGCAGCGCGGTCCGATTGCGTCGCGGATCTTGGCGATCTCGTCGGTGGTGCGGTTGAGGGTGCCGGAGACCATCAGCAGCGCGCGCTGCGCGCCGATCCGGTCGATCTGGGCGGCGATCGCTGCCGCCGCCGGCTGCCCGTAAACGACTTCCTCCATGGCGCCGAACACGACGCGTCCCGTTTGCACGTTTCTTCACTCCCCTTGGCCGCTTTTGCGAGGCCTTGGCGATGATCCTAGCAGCCGCGCGGCGATCGGGAACAAGAAAAATCGTCGCGCGTCGGGCCGCGGCTGGCGCGCGCCGTCGGTAAAATGAGACGTTTGTCGGATACGCCTGATATGGGGGTTGTCGGGCCACCGCGCGCATGTTGAATGCGCTCGGAACGACGCGGGAGACAGGGCATGACCAGGGCGGTACTCGGCATCATCGGCGGATCCGGCATCTATGATTTGCCGGGGCTGGAGGACGTCCGCGAGGAGGCGATCGCGAGCCCGTGGGGCGAGCCGTCCTCGGCGGTGCGGCGCGGCAACATCGCCGGCCTGCCGATCGTGTTCCTGCCGCGCCACGACAAGGGCCACCGGCTGTCGCCCTCCGACATCAACTACCGCGCCAATATCGACGTGCTGAAACGCGCCGGTGTCACCGACCTGATCTCGCTGTCGGCCTGCGGCTCGTTCAAGGAAGAGCTGCCGCCCGGCACCTTCGTGCTGGTCGACCAGTTCGTCGATCGCACCTACAAGCGCGAGAGTTCGTTCTTCGGCCGTGGCTGCGTCGCCCACGTCTCGATGGCGCATCCGGTGAGCCCGCGGCTGCGCATCCATCTCGCCGCCGCCGCCGAGGCCGAAGGCATCGCGTTCGCGCGCGGCGGCACCTACCTCTGCATGGAAGGCCCGCAATTCTCCAGCTACGCCGAGAGCGTCACCTACAAGCAGCTCGGCTATTCGGTGATCGGCATGACCAACATGCCGGAGGCCAAGCTCGCCCGCGAGGCCGAGATCTGCTACGCCACCGTGGCGATGGTGACCGATTTCGACTGCTGGCACCCCGACCACGACGCCGTCACGGTGCAGGACATCATCCGGGTGCTGACCACCAATGCCGAAAAGGCCAAGAGCCTGGTGGCGCGGCTGGCGCAGGACTTCCCGCGCGAGCACGAAGACTGCCCGATCGGCTCCGACCGCGCGCTGGACACCGCTCTGATCACCCAGCCCGACGCGCGCGATCCGGAACTGCTGAAGAAGCTGGATGCGGTGGCGGGGCGGATTTTGAAGGGTTAGTCACCACCGCCGTCATTGCCGGGCTCGACCCGGCAATCCATCCTCTTCAATGATGGATGCCCGGGTCAAGCCCGGGCATGACGAGTTGAGAAGTTGCGGTCTCATTGTCAGGCTAGTTGTTCTGAGGTGGCAAGATGAAAGTCGACGGCATTCATACCCGCTCCATCTGGCTCGAGCCCGACGGCTGGACCGTCGCGGCGATCGATCAGCGCCGGCTGCCGCATGAATATGTCGTGGCGCGGCTGACCAATTGCGACCGCGCGGCGGACGCGATCCGCGCGATGCTGGTGCGCGGCGCGCCGCTGATCGGGGCGACGGCGGCCTACGGCGTGGCGCTGGCGATGCGCGAGGACGCCTCCGATGCGGCGCTGGCCATCGCCTACAATAAGCTGATCGCGACGCGGCCGACTGCGATCAATCTGAAATGGGCGCTCGACGAGATGCGCCGTGCGCTCGCCCCGGTGAAGCCGGCCGACCGCGTCGCCGCCGCTTATCAGCGCGCCGCCGAAATCGCCGACGAGGACGTCGCCATCAACCAGGCGATCGGCGCCCACGGGCTGAAGCTGATCGAAGCCATCGCGGCCAGGAAGAAGCCCGGCGAGCGCGTCAACGTGCTGACGCATTGCAATGCCGGCTGGCTCGCCACCGTCGACTGGGGCACCGCGACTGCGCCGATCTATCAGGCGTTCGACAAGGGCATTGCGATCCACGTCTATGCCGACGAGACCCGGCCGCGCAATCAGGGCGCCTCGCTCACCGCCTGGGAGCTCGGCCATCACGGCGTCGATCATACGGTCATCCCGGACAACACCGGCGGCCATCTGATGCAGCACGGCATGGTCGACCTCTGCATCGTCGGCACCGACCGCGTCACCGCCGACGGCGACGTCTGCAACAAGATCGGCACCTACCTCAAGGCGCTCGCCGCGCGCGACAACAACGTGCCCTTCTACGTGGCATTGCCGTCGCCGACCATCGACTTCACCATCCACGACGGCGTGAAGGAGATCCCGATCGAGCAGCGCGACGCCGCCGAGGTCACCGACATGACCGGCCGCACCCATGACGGCCGGATCGAGACCGTACGGATCGTGCCGCAGGGTTCGAAGGTCGCCAATTACGGCTTCGACGTCACGCCCTCGCGCCTCGTCACCGGCCTGATCACCGAGCGCGGCGTGCTGAAACCCGACCGGGCGTCGCTGGCGGCGGCGTTCCCGGAGCGGGTGGCGCGCGAGCAGGAACCGTTGCCGGCGTCGTGAGTTCATCTCACGAACCCAGAAGAACCGCAGCCCGATACCTGTTGTGACGCCCGTCGCCCTCGCGCGGCCGAAGGTCACGCGCGGTTCTGACGAAACCACTCGCTCCCGTCGCCCAAGCGGCTATTCTCGGCGCTCGTGCCAGGGCAGCGACCCCGGCGCGCAAGGACGTTGCCCATGACCGACCAACCCAAACAGCCGGAGCAGCCGCGCTTCGAGCCCGAGATCATTCCGCCCGGCGAGTCGCACGACCCGCGCGGCACCCGGGTGTTCATCGACCAGACCACCACCGAGCAGATCTATGTCGGCAAGATCGGCCCGTTCGGCCTGTTCATGCTGGCGCTCGGGATCGGCGCGGTGATCGCCGTGGTGCTGGTGCTGTTGCTCGGCGCCTTCCTGCTGTGGATCCCGATCGTCGGCCTGTTGATCGCCGCCGGCCTGGTCGCCGGCGTGTTGCGGCCGCTGTTCGCGGGCAAGGGCCGCTGACGGCCGGACCCCGGCTTGAGCGATGTCAGCGAGCCGTCAGCCGCCCGGGCCGATGCTGCGCGATCGAACCTGTCTTTCAAACCCCTCGGAGTGGCGATGGTGCGGTTTCGTCCGCTGGTGGCCGGGCTGATGCTGGCGGCGATGGCCGGCGGCGCGCTGGCGCACGACCACGGCCACGATCACGGCCGCCACGATCACGACGAGGCGCGGCTCGCGGTGCAGCGCGGCGAGATTCGCCCGCTCGCCGAATTGTTGACCATGGTGCGTGACAAGCTCCCCGGCGAAATCACCGGCGTCGAAATCGAACGCCGGCACGGCCTATGGCTGTACGAATTCATCGTGGTCGACAAGAATGGGCGGCTGTTCGAGGTCTATGTCGATCCGCAGAGCGGCGAGATCCGGAAGACCAGGGAAAAATAGACCGATGCGGGTGCTGGTGGCCGAGGACGACAGCCGGATCGCGGCGGATCTCGCGCGCGGGCTCACCGAAGCCGGCTACATCGCCGAATGCGTCGCCGACGGCGAGGAGGCTTGGTTTCGCGGCGATACCGAGGACTACGCCGCGATCATTCTCGATCTCGGCCTGCCGCGGCTCGACGGGCTGACCATCCTCAAGCGCTGGCGCGAAGCCGGCCGCCGCACGCCGGTGCTGATCCTGACCGCGCGCGGCAGCTGGGCCGAGCGGGTCGACGGCATCGACGCCGGCGCCGACGATTATCTGCCGAAGCCGTTCCAGATGGAGGAGCTGCTGGCGCGGCTGCGCTCGATCGTGCGCCGCTCCGCCGGCCACGCGTCTTCGGTGGTCTGCATCGGTGACCTCACCCTCGACGAGCGCCAGATGCAGGTCAGCCTGCGCGGCCAGAAGGTGGCGCTGTCGCCGCTGGAATATCGGCTGGCGTCGTATCTGGTGCTGCATCGCGGCCGGGTGGTGTCGCAGTTCGAGCTCAACGAGAACATCTACGGCCAGGACGACGCGCATGATTCCAACGCCATCGAGGTGCTGGTCGGCCGTGTCCGCAAGAAGCTCGGCCCCGAGCTGATCGAGACCAGGCGCGGCTTCGGCTACATCGTGCCCGGGGACGGCACGTGACGCGACATTCGCTGCGGCTGCGGCTGATCGCCGGCGGCGCCGCGGCGATCCTGGTCGCGCTCAGCATCGCCGGCATCGCGCTCATCATCCTGTTCGAGCGTCACGTCACCCGCACCATCGCCGACGACCTCGACGTCTCGCTGAAGCAGTTGATCGCCGGCGTCGAGGCCGGGCCGGACGGCCGCCTGGTGCTGGCGCGGTCGCCGACCGATCCGCGCTTCTCCGAGCCGCTGTCCGGTCTGTACTGGCAGGTCGGCGACGACCACGACCGGCTGCTGCGGTCGCGCTCGCTGTGGGACGACCGGCTGAGCGTGCCGATCGACCAGCCCGGCCCGGGCGAGATGCATCATCACGACATCGCCGGCCCCGCCGGCGCGCGGCTGTCGATCGTCGAGCGCCAGGTGCTTCTCACCATCGCCGGCAAGCCGGTGCCGATCCGCGCCGCGGTCGCGGTCGATCTGGCCCGGGTCAGCGCCGCCGGCCGGGCCTTCGCGCGCGATCTGATGATCGCGCTCGGTCTTCTCGGCGCGGTGCTGGCGCTCGCCACGTCGGTGCAGGTGATGCTCGGGCTGCGACCGCTCGGTGCGTTGCGCGACGGCGTCGCCGAGATCCGCTCCGGCCGGCGGCATCGCCTGCCCGACGCGGTGCCGGACGAGGTGCAGCCGCTGGTCGAGGAGGTCAACGCGCTGCTCGACGCCCAGGCGCGCGAGATCGCCCGCTCGCGCGACCGCGCCGCCGATCTTGCCCATGGCCTGAAGACGCCACTCGCAGCTTTGGCCGCCGACGCCGCGCGGCTGCGCGAGCGCGGCGAGGACAAGCTCGCCCGCGACATCGAGGCGGTCGGCAGCGCGATGAGCCGCCATGTCGATCGCGAGCTGGCGCGCGCCCGGCTGCGCGGCGACGCCCGCCGCGGCGAAAGCGTCACCGTCGATCTGGCGCCGCTGGTGCGCTCGCTGGTGACGATCCAGTCGCGCACCCCGGCCGGCCGGCGCATCGCGTTCGACGCGCAGATCGCCGACTACGTCTCGGTGCCGCTCGACCGCGCCGATCTGGCCGAGGTGCTCGGCAATCTGCTCGACAACGCGGTGCGCCACGCCCGCAGTCGCGTCCGCATCGGCACCGCCTGCGATTCGGACGGCTTCCGCATCGCGATCGAGGACGACGGCGACGGCCTCGACGAGGCCGCTTGCGCCACGGTGCTCGGACGCGGCATCCGCCTCGACCAGCGCGGCGAAGGCGCCGGCCTCGGCCTCGCCATCGTGCAGGACGTGCTCGAGGCCTATGGCTGGACGCTGCATCTGTCCCGCTCCGACCTCGGCGGCCTGAAAGCGAGCTGCTGCACGGCGGTGGCGTAGTTGGTCGGACGTCTCGACGCTGCGCAGCGATGCGTCTCTCGTTCGTCATGCGCGGGCTTGACCCGCGCATCCATCGCGCGCAAAGCGCGCCGAATAAAGCGGTGTCGCGAAGAAGATGGATTGCCGGGTCAAGCCCGGCAATGACGGTGAGACAGGATCGCCGGATGCAGCGGCATCGACGCGAGAGGCAAATCACTCTTGACAATAATCCTAATATGATTATAGTCCGCGTCGTCCTGTCCGTGAGGGGCGCTTCGCGAGGCGTCGTACAAGCGGGACAGATCGACGGGTTGGGTAACCAGCCCGGAACGATGGTTCGATGAAGCCGGCGCTGTGCCGGTGGAATCGGATGGACGCGGCGTCCTGCGCGCTGTGCCTCGCAAGCACGCGTCCGGGAGGCTTCGGGGACCCGTCCGGGCCTACTACGAGGCTCCGCGACTTGTTAGTTCGCTGCACGGGGGCAGGTGAAGGCGGCGTAATCCGCCGGACCGTGGGGTTTCATTACCCTTGCCTGTCAACGGAAGCACGGGCCCGAAGACAAAAAAGCGCCGCGGTGGGCGCGCCGGAAGGCGATGCGCGATGGTTCGCAAAGCCATCGCGAGAACCACCACCAACCCGCGCCGACCGGCGCGCCCCCACCCCTCGCTGTGAAGCGACGGGTGCACAACTCGGACGCTTCGGCGCCGCGAGAGCAATTCGCCGTGGCTGTTCCGCAGGGCTGTTTGAAATTCGAATCTGTCGCGGCGTCCAGGTTCTCGACTTGCACTCCGTCATCCTGAGGTGCGAGCGCAGCGAGCCTCGAAGGATGGGCCGCACGCACGGTCCACGTATCCGCATCCTTCGAGGCTCGCCCTGCGGGCGAGCACCTCAGGATGACGGCACCGGGATGGTCGCAGCGCTCGTCTCATTGTCAGCCGTCATCGCCCGGCTCGACCGGGCGACCCAGTATTGCAGAGCGCTGGTTCGTTCGCTGGGCGTCGCCACAAGCACTCTGCAATACTGGATCCGCCGCTTTCGCGGGGGATGACAGCTACTAATGCTGCACCACGCATCCTCATAAACAGGCGTCATGCGCGGGCTTGACCCGCGCATCCATCGCGCGCGTAGCGCGCTGGTCCAAGTGCTTCTCGACGAAGAGGATGGATTGCCGGGTCGAGCCGGCAATGACGGTTCGGGTCGGCCGCGCCGTCCTGGCGCGCTGATTTGGAGGCAATCACCGTCTTGCCATCGTGCGCCCGCGCGCTATATCCGAGCTTTCCCCCTTCACCCTTGTTCAGGATCGAGCGTTCCTCATGACCACGATTGATACCGCCAGCGAGACGAAGCCGTTCCAGGCCGAAGTGGCCGAGCTTTTGAACCTGATGGTGCACTCGGTCTATTCCGAGACCGACATCTTCCTGCGCGAGCTGATCTCCAACGCCTCCGACGCGCTCGACAAGCTGCGCTACGAATCGATCGCCAATCCGGCGCTGATGGCGGACGGCGGCGAGCCGAAGATCCGGATCGTGCCGAAGAAAGCCCCGGATACGCTGACCGTGATCGACAACGGCATCGGCATGGACCGCCAGGAGCTGATCGACAATCTCGGCACCATTGCCAAATCCGGCACCAAATCGTTTCTGACCAAATTGACCGAGGCCAAGGACGGTGCCGGCCTGATCGGCCAGTTCGGCGTCGGCTTCTACGCCGCCTTCATGGTCGCCGACAGCATCACCGTCACCAGCCGCCGCGCCGGCTCGGCCGAGGCCTGGACCTGGTCGTCGTCGGGCGGCGCCGGCTTCGAGATCGCGCCGGCCTCCGAAGAGGCCGCGGCCCGTATCGAGCGCGGCACCGAGATCGTGCTGCATCTGAAGCCGGATGCGGCGAAATATCTCGAGGCCTATCAGATCGAGCGGATCGTCAGCGAGTACTCCGACAACATCCAGTTCCCGATCGAGCTGGTGCCCGAAGACGGCGAGCCGCGCCAGATCAATTCGGCCAGCGCGTTGTGGCAGCGCTCGAAGTCCGAACTGACCGAAGAGGACTACAAGCAGGCCTACAAGCAGGTCGCCGGCGCCTTCGACGAGCCGGCGATGACGCTGCATTATCGCGCCGAAGGCCGGCAGTCCTATGCGGTGCTGCTGTTCGCACCCTCGACGAAGCCGTTCGATCTGTTCGAGCCGGAGCGCAAGGGCCGCGTCAAGCTGTATGTCCGCCGCGTCTTCATCACCGCGGATGCCGATCTGTTGCCGCCTTATCTGCGCTTCCTGCGCGGCGTGATCGATTCGGAGGACCTGCCGCTGAATCTGTCGCGCGAGATGCTGCAGAACAATCCGCAGCTGGCGCAGATCCGCAAGGCGGTCACCGGCAAGGTGATCGGCGAACTCGACAGCCTCGCCGACAAGCAGCCCGAGCAATTCGCCAAGATCTGGGACGCGTTCGGCCCGGTGATCAAGGAAGGTCTCTACGAGGATTACGAGCGCCGCGAGAAGCTGCTGTCGCTGGCGCGCTTCACCACCACCGCCGGCGAGAAGCGCTCGCTCGCGCAATATGTCGAGGCGATGAAGGAGAACCAGACCGAGATCTACTATCTGGTCGGCGATTCGCTGGACCGCCTGAAGGCGAACCCGAAGCTCGAATCGGCCGCCGCGCGCGGCATCGAGGTGCTGCTGCTGACCGACGCGGTCGATGCGTTCTGGACTTCGGGCGGGCTCGATTTCGGCGGCAAGCCACTGAAGTCGCTGAGCCAGGGCGAGGTGAATTTCGACCTGATCCCGAAGCTCGACGCCGACAAGGCCGAGGACAAGCCGGACGAGGCCAAGGCCGACGAAGCCACCGTGATCGCCGTGATCAAGGATGCGCTCGGCGATCGCGTCAGCGACGTGAAGGCGTCGCAGCGGCTGACCGCGAGCGCGTCCTGCCTGGTCGCCGGCGGCTTCGGGCCCGATCGCGAGCTGGAGAAGATGCTGGCGCGCGCCAACAAGGGCGCCGCCACCAAGCCGGTGCTCGAGATCAATCTCGGCCACCCGCTGGTCGCAGCGTTGGCGGATACCAAAGCCGACAAGGCCGACGCCACCGACCTGTCGTTCCTGCTGCTGGAACAGGCGCAGATCCTCGACGGCGAATTGCCCGAAGACCCCGCCGCCTTCGCCGGCCGCCTCAACCGGCTGGTGCTGCGCGGCGTTGTTGCGCATGGTTAGCGCCTGACTAACAAACAGGGTTACCGGATTTTTAATCCCTGGGTTGCACACTGGCCGGCATCTGACGCCGACCAGTTGTGTGAACCCCATGCGTCTTTTCGCTTCGACCACGGCCATGCTGATACTGGCCGCCACAACCGCAGCCGCCGCCGATCTGCCGCGGTTGCCTTTGTCCCCGGCCGCGCCAGTGCAGTGGAGCTGGACCGGCCTGTATTGGGGCGCGCATCTCGGCGGCAGCTTCGGGCAGACCAGCTTCAGCGATCCCGCCGGTCCCGGCCTCTATGGCGGCCAGGTCCGCAGCCCGGCGGCGCTTGCCGGCATTCAGCTCGGCTACAATTATCAACCCAACAGGAACTGGCTGATCGGTGTCGAGGCCGATGTCAGCGCGATGAACGGCAACGGCACGCAGAGCTGCCTGGTCTCCTCCGGCCTGTTCATCTCGGCGAACTGCCGCGTCCGCCAGGACGCACTGGCCACGCTCACGGGCCGCGCCGGCTTCGTGACCGGCCCCGGCGGCCGAACGTTGCTCTACGCCAAAGCCGGCGCCGCCTTTCTCAGTGAACGGCTCGACATCACCATCGGCAATCCGATCGGATCGTCGACCGAGAGCACTGACGGCCGCTGGGGCTGGACCGCGGGCGCCGGCATCGAGCGGGCGCTGGCGCCGGCCTGGTCCGTCAAGTTCGAATACGACTACGCGAATTTCGGCAGCCGCGACATGGCGACGCCGTCGAGCTACCGGCTGGTGCCGGGCGTCGACTATTTCGCCACGCCGCAGGGCGTCAGCAAGGTCAGCCAGGACCTGCACGCCGTGAAGGTCGGCCTCAATCTCAAATTCGGCGGCGACGTCGACGCCCGCTTCGACGACTATCATCTGCGCGGCACGCAGGCGGCGGACGATCGTGTCGAGCGCGGCGCGGTCGAGGTCGGCGGCCGGGTCTGGTACTCTTCGGGCCGGTTCCAGAAAGACCTCGGCGCGACCGTCAATCAGGGCCAGCAGAACATCCTGATCTCGCGGCTGACCTATCAGAGCACGGCGGCGTCGGGCGAAATGTTCGGCCGCGTCGACGGACCCTACGACACCTTCCTCAAGGGCTTCGCCGGCGGCGGTACGCTCGTGAGCGGCAACATGCATGACGAGGACTGGATCGCCAATGACGGCATCCCGTATTCGAACACGCTGCACGACCCGGTGAAGGGCAGCATCGCCTATGCGACGCTCGACGTCGGCTACAATCTGCTGCGCGGGTCGGACTACAAATTCGGCGGCTTCGTCGGCTACAACTACTATCGCGAGAACAAATCGGCCTATGGCTGCGTGCAGACCGCCGGCGCGACCGCGTCCCAGATCTGCGGCTCGCCGATCTCGAATGCCGTTCTCGCCATGACCGAAAACGACACCTGGCATTCGCTGCGGGTCGGCTTCAACGGCGAGCTCGGACTCGGCCGCGGATCGAAACTCTCCGCCGACGCGGCCTATCTGCCCTATGTGAAGATGTTCGGAACCGACAATCACGTGATGCGCACCGACGTCACCGACACCGTCTCGCCGGAACAGGGAACCGGGCAGGGCGTGCAGCTCGAGGCGATCCTGTCGTATCAGGTCACGAACGCCTTCAGCGTCGGCGCCGGCGCGCGCTACTGGGCGATGTGGGCGACCACCAACGCCTACACCAACATCTTCGGCTCGGAGTGTCCCTGCCAGACCCTGCCGACGCGTACCGAACGCTACGGAACCTTCCTGCAGGCGGCCTACAAGTTCGATGCGCCGCGATAGCGACGATGCGGGGCGGCACGTAGTCCTGTCACAAAATCCCAAGAAAAATACACTGGGCAGTCGTCGGCTTCTTGAATAGTGTGCCGCCAACCAAGAAATTCCGGGAGGTCCACGATGAACGTCAAGCTGTTGTCCGCCGCGCTGGCGACCAGCGCCCTGTTCGCCATTGCTCCGGCGTCGGCGCAGGGCGTCAAGATCGGCATCCTCAACGATCAGTCCGGCGTCTATGCCGATTACGGCGGCAAGTGGTCGCTCGAAGCCGCCAAGATGGCGGTGGAGGATTTCGGCGGCGAGGTGCTCGGCCAGAAGATCGAGATCGTTTCGGCCGACCATCAGAACAAGCCCGACACGGCGGTTGCGATCGCGCGGAAGTGGTACGACGTCGACGGCGTCGACATGATCACCGAGCTGACCACCTCGTCGGTGGCGCTGGCGATCCAGGACCTGTCGAGGGAAAAGAAGAAGATCGACATTGTGGTCGGCGCCGCGACCTCGCGCATCACCGGCGACGCCTGCCAGCCTTACGGCTTCCATTGGGCCTATGATACGCACGCGCTCGCGGTCGGCACCGGCGGCGCGCTGGTGAAGGCGGGCGGTGATTCCTGGTTCTTCCTCACCGCGGACTACGCCTTTGGATATGCGTTGGAAAAGGACACCAGCGAAGTCGTCAAGGCGAACGGCGGCAAGGTGCTCGGCTCGGTCCGGCATCCGCTGAATTCGTCGGACTTCTCCTCGTTCCTGCTGCAGGCGCAGAGCTCGAAGGCGAAGATCATCGGCCTTGCCAATGCCGGCCTCGACACCGCCAATTCGATCAAGCAGGCCTCCGAATTCGGCATCGTCGCCGGCGGCCAGAAACTCGCCGGGCTGCTGCTCACGCTCGCCGAGGTGCACGGCCTCGGTCTCAAGGCGGCGCAGGGGCTGGTGCTGACCGAGGCGTATTACTGGGACCGCGACGACAAGTCCCGCGAGTTCGCCGAGCGCTTCTTCAAGCGGACCAGCCGGATGCCGAACATGATCCAGGCCGGCACCTATTCGGCGACGCTGTCCTATCTCAAGGCGGTGAAGGCCGCCGGCACCAAGGACACCGAAGCGGTGGCGGCGAAGCTCAAGAAGCTCCCGGTCGACGACGCCTTCGCCAAGGGCAAGGTGCTGGCCAACGGCCGCTTCGTCCACGATCTGTATCTGTTCGAGGTGAAGAAGCCGGAAGAGTCCAAGAAGCCGTGGGACTATTACAAGCTGATCTCGACGGTCGAGGGCTACATGGCGTTTCCGAGTGCCGCCGAGAGCGGCTGCCCGTTGACCAGGTAAGTCACCCGCCGCGTGCCGAGGCCGGCGTTCCGTGAGGCGCCGGCCTTCATGCGTGTGAACGGCGTCCAGCGGGAGCCGTCATTGCGAGGAGCGAAGCGACGAAGCAATCCAATGCAGCACATGCGGCCTCTGGATTGCTTCGCTTCGCTCGCAATGACGTGCAGAGGTTTTTACTTCCCCAGCATCTGATGCACGACGCCGTAGACCGCGCCGCCCCACAAGGCCGCGGCGGCGACCATCTGCACCGCGAAACCGGCGCCGCGCTTCGGCGCCGCATCCGCATAGCCGATCATGTACATCACCCGGCCGATGATCCAGACGCCGCCGATCGCGGCGGCGAAGGCGTCGCTGAGATAATACGCGAACAGCCACAGCGACGGCAGGAAGATCGGCATCCATTCCAGCGTGTTGGCCTGCACCCGGAAGACGCGTTCGAAATCGGGATGGCCGGAGATCGCCGGCGCCTTGACGCCGTAGAGCATTCGCGCGCGGGCGACGTTCACCGAAGTGTAGAAATAGAACATCAACGCCAGCAGGGTCGCGATCGTGGTGTAGTGAAACATCCCAGGGCTCCCAACGATATGATTCATTCTGTCCGGCTGAAGCCGCCGGTTGCCGCCAGCTTGAACTCAATAGCCGGTCATCTCAAGATATCCGTTGCCGCTCTGGCTACCGCTGAACGAAATCGGCCCCTCCCAATAGGGAAAGCTGGTGCCCATCCAGGCGTTCGGGTTGAGCGGTGCGGTCTCGATCGCAAGACCGCGCACCGGCACACGGACACGCCAGGATGTCGGCAGTTTGCGGCCGGCGGTGTCGGTGAAGCCGATCGGATCGAGCACGATGGCGTCCGGCGCGAGCTGTTCGGACCGCCCGTCGAGCCCGATCCAGTTGCCGGCGAAATAGGCGTTGCCGTCGCTCTGGCGCAGCCGGAACAGCATCACTTTCTCGCCGGAGGCGAGATGCAGCGAGAACCAGTCCCAGCCGGTCTGGTCCGACGCCAGCGGCTGGCTGGAGAATTCGCGGTCCATCCAGGCGGTGCCGCTGACCTCGATCGGCCGGCCGTCCAACGTCAGCGTCCCGCGCGCGGCGAAATAGGGCTGACTGTAATAATACGAGGCCTGCCCGCGCTCGGATTTGCGCGAATAGCCGGCGTCGCCCTGCAGCACCAGCGGCCGCTCGGCGGTGAGGCGCAGCCGGTAGCCGAAATCCGCACCGGTCGCGGTGACGTCGAGCGGCGACAGCGTCGCCGCGTCCATCGCGTCGCCGCCGGTCATCTGCCAGTCGTCGATGAAGGCGCGAAACGGCGCGGCGGACACGCCGGCCTGACCGATGCCGCCGCGGGAAAATTTCTCGGCGAAGCGATGCGTCTCGGCGCTGGAGAGCGCCGCATGCGCCATCCAGACCTGCTGATTGGCCCAGCCTTCGCGCTGCGGTCCCGGCGTCATCGCCTGCCGGAACAGCGTCCACTGCACGCCGTAGGGCTTGCCGTCCGCGCCCTGCAGATTCGCCGTCAGGTACCACCATTCGATGCGGAAATCCGGGTGGGCGCCGTGGTCGGCCGGGAAGCTCAGCACCCGTCCGGGAACGACGGGGGCGAATTCGCCGGCCTCGCTGCCGAGCCCCGCGAAGCCTTGCGCGAGCGCGCGCGATCCGCCGAGGCTGAGCGCGAGCAGGCCGCCGGCGACCGCACGGCGTGAGATCGGGTGGCTAGCGCTCATCGGCGAACACCTTCACCAGTTGCGCCGGCTGCATCCGCAGCAGCTTGAGGATCGGCAGCGCCGCCGCGATCAGCGATGCCAGCAGCGCGACGCCGAGCAGTTTCAGAAGCTCCCATGGAAACACCTCGAACGGCAGCCGCCAGCCGAACGCCTTGACGTTGACCACCGCGATCAGACACCACGCCACCAGCAGGCCGAGCGGCAGCGCCAGCAGCGCGGTCAGCGCCGCCATCGACAGCGTCTTCATCAATTCAATGAAGGCGAGTCGTCGGCGGGTGATGCCGATCGCCCACAACGGCGCGACCTGCGGCAGCCGCGAATTGCCGAGCGTCAGGAGACTCGTCAGCAGCGCCACGCCGGCGATGCCGAGCGTGAAAGCGTTGAGCGCCGCGGTGACCGCGAAGGTGCGGTTGAAGATCCGCTTCGATTCGGTTTTCAGCGTCGCCTGATCGGCGAGGCTGCGATTGTCGAGCTTGAACGTCGCGCGCAGATCGTCGACCAGCGCCGGCACGCGGGAAGGATCGACCCGCAGCCCGAACCGGGTCTGCGCCACCTCCGGAAAGCGCGCGATCAGCGCCCCATAGGCGACGCCGATCTGGCCGCGCGGATTGCCGTAATCGGCGTAGATCGCCGCGACGGTGAGCGGCCACGGGCCGTTGCCGGTCGGCACCGCGATGCGATCGCCGAGGCTGAGCTTCATCCGCCGTGACAATTGCTCGCTGATCAGCGCAGCGTCGCCGCGCGCGACCGCGTCCCAGACATCGCGGCTCTGTTCGAGCAACGGCCAGTGGTCGCGATAGGTCGGATCATCCGCAAAGCCGATGATCTCGGCCGGCCAGCCGTCGAGCTTCACCTCGGCGCGGGCGCCGGGCAGCAGCGCGGTGACTTCGGGGCGCTGCTTCACCCACGCCTTGATCTCGGTCGCCTGCGCATCATTGGCGGCGTTGAGATAGACTTCGGCCGTCAGCCGTCCGTCGAGCCAGCGCACGAAGGTGCGGCTGAAGCTCTCCACCATGGTGCCGACGCCGATATTGACGCCGAGCGCCAGCAGCAGCGCCATCAAAGCGAGCGATAGGCCGGAGAGCTGCAGCCGGTTGTCGGCCCAGAACCATTTGATCAGCGGACGCCGCGCGCCGCGTTCGCCGAGCGCGAGTATCAGGCCGAGCACGGCGGGCAGACCGAGCGCTGCGCCGAGCAGGATGGCGGCGAGCACCGCAAAGCCGGAGACCAGCGAATCGCCGAACCACAGCAAGCCGGCCGCGGCGGCGAACACCAGAACCGCGACGCTGCCCTGGATCAGCAGCCAGCGCTGCTGCGCCTGTTGCCAGGCGAACGCCTGCGCGGCGGCGAGCACCGGCATTCGCGCCGCCTTGATCAGGCTCGCGGCGGCGGCCGCCAGCGCGCCGAGGATGCTGATGGCGATGCCGGCCAGCCACCATTGCGGCCGCAGCGACAATTCGCCGGGAATCTGCGCGCCATACAGACCGCGGAGACTCGCGGCGACGTCGGGCAGCAGCGTCGCGGCGATCAGATAGCCGCAGACCAGCCCGATCAGTCCGGCGACCAGCGCGATCAGCGTCAGCTCGATCACCATCACGCTGTTGAGCATCCGCGCGGACGCGCCGCAGGCGCGCAGCGTCCGCAGCATCGGCCGCCGCTGTTCGAAGGCGAGCCCGATCGCCGAATTGACGATGAACAGCCCGACCAGGAACGACAGCAGGCCGAACGCCGTGAGGTTGAGATGGAAGCTGTCTGTGAGACGTTCGAGGTCGGTCTCGGTGTCGGGCTCGACCCGCTTGAGCTTGTCGCCGACGACGTCTTGCAGCGGCGTTCGCGAAGCCACGACCTTGCTGCCGATCAGGAGGCGCGACACCTGATCGGGCAGTCCGAGCAGCTTCTGCGCGATGCCGATGTCGACCACCAGCACGCCGGGTGCGACTTCGGCTTGCGGCTTCAGCGGCGGCAACTGGCCGCCATTGCTGATATACGGCGTGGCACCGTCGGCGAGCTTCAACGCGCCGAGCGTGTCGGGCGACAGCAGCGTCTGGCCGGGCGGCAGAATGAAGCCCTGCAGATTGGCGGTGCCGATCGCCGGCGCGGCGCTGGCTTCGACCGGCATCGACAGCGGCTCGATCCCGAGCAGCCGCAGGGTGCGTCCGCCGACCCGGACTTGGCCTTCGATCACCGGCGAGACCTGCCAGCCGGCGCGGCGCAGCTCGACGAACAAAGCTTGCGGAAAATGCTCGGCGTCCGGCGCGACCAGCGTCGCGGTGCGGGCGCCGCCGAGCGTCGCCGCGGCACGGTCGTAGCTGGTGCGCGCCTGCGCGTTCAGCGCCTGCACGCCGCTCCACAGCGCGGTCGCCGAGATCAGTCCGATCAGCAAAGTGGCGAGTTGCAGCGGATGGCGACGCCAATGGCTCAGCAGCACTGCGAGGATCCACAGCGCGCGCCTCAATGGATCAGCCCCGCATGCAGATTGACCCTGCGGTCGAGCATGGCGGCGAGCCGTTCGCTGTGCGTCACCATCAGAAAGCCGCAGCCGGTGCGGCGCACCAGATCTCGGGCGAGCGCCAGCACGTCGTCGGCGGTGGCCTCGTCGAGATTGCCGGTCGGCTCGTCGGCGAGCAGCAGGACGGGCTTCACCGCCAGCGCGCGGCCGATCGCGACGCGCTGCTGCTGGCCGCCGGAGAGTTGCTCCGGATAGCGCTTCTGCAGCGCGCCGAGGCCGAGCCGCTCGATCAGTTCGGCGTGCCATTGCGCGTCGTGGCGACCCGCCAGCCGCGACTGGAACGACAGATTGTCGGCGACGGTCAGGCTCGGGATCAGATTGAACTGCTGAAACACCAGGCCGAGCCGTTCGCGGCGGAAGGCGGCGCGTGCGGCGTCGGCGAGCCGCGAGATCGTCAGATCGCCGTAGACGATCTCGCCGCCATCGGGCTGGTCGAGTCCGGCGATCAGATGCAGCAGCGTGCTCTTGCCACTCCCGGATTCGCCAGTCAGCGCCACGCTTTCACCCGCAGCCAACGCGAAATCGACGCCGCGCAGCACGGCGACGCTGTCCTGTCCCGAACGATAGGATTTGGTCAAGCCGGAAACGGTCAACATCAGCCGATGATCCGGCCGGCTCGACACGTCAGTGCGCATGGTTGCATGGGCTGCGCAGCGTCTTCGTCCTGTGCGCTGCAAAACGCGCGGCGCTATGCGTCGTCGAACCGGTCATCATGATGTCCCAATGAACTACATCCGGCCGATATGGTGACCGCGCCTGCACGACTCAATAACCGGACGCAGGCTTGTTCGCACTGCACGCGGCTCAAAGCATCGCCCATGCGACATTCTGACGAATGCGTGATTGCATTCCCGCCCGATCGGCGGCAGCATCGCAACAGGTTCGCAATAAGAACCGGCAATGACGTCATCGGGAGGCCGCCTTGGACGGGCATTCCACGCCGAAGGGCGCCTGGAGGATCACCTTCCTCCTGTTCCTGTTCATGGTGGTCAACTTCGCCGACAAGATCGTCGTCGGCCTCGCCGGCGTGCCGATCACCCAAGAGCTCGGTCTCACACCCGAACAGTTCGGCCTGCTCGGCTCGTCGTTTTTCTTCCTGTTCTCGATCACGGCGGTCGTCGTCGGCTTCGTCGTCAACCGGGTCGACACCCGTTGGGTGCTGTTGGTGCTGGCCCTGATCTGGGCGGTGGCGCAGTTTCCGATGGTCGGCACCGTCAGCTTCACCACGCTCTTGATCTGCCGCATCATCCTCGGCGCCGGCGAAGGCCCGGCCTTCGCGGTCGCGGCGCATGCGATCTACAAATGGTTTCCCGACCACAAGCGGACGCTGCCCACCGCGATCCTGTCGCAGGGCTCGGCGTTCGGCGTGATCCTGGCGGTACCGGCGCTGAACTGGATCATCGTCAACCATTCCTGGCACTACGCGTTCGGCGCGCTCGGCATTGTCGGGCTGATGTGGGCGGCGGCGTGGCTCGCGCTCGGCAAGGAAGGCCCGCTGGTGCCGACCGCGGCGATGGCGGCGGCGGAGACTCGGATCCCCTATGCGCGGCTGCTGACCTCGCGCACCTTCATCGGCTGCGTCGCGGCGACGTTCGGTGCGTATTGGGCGCTGTCGCTGGGACTGACCTGGTTCACCACCTACATCATCAGCGGGCTCGGCTTCAGCCAGCACCAGGCCGGCCTGATCTCGATCACGCCCTGGGTGTTCGGCGCCGCCGTCGTGATGCTGACCGGCTGGCTGTCGCAGTTGCTGATGGGGCGCGGCGCGTCGAGCCGGCTGGCCCGCGGCGTGCTCGGCGCGGCCCCGCTGGTGCTCGGCGGACTGATCCTGCTGACGATGCCGTTGATCGACAATCCGACCGGGCGGATCGCCGCGCTGGTGATCGGCTCGGGGTTGTGCGGATCGATCTACGTGGTGTGCCCGCCGATGATCGCCGAGTTCGCCCCGGTGTCGCAGCGCGGCGCCGCGATCGCGATCTACGGTGCGCTGTACACGCTCGCCGGCATCGTGGCGCCGCTGGTGATGGGCAGCGTCGTCCAGCACGCCGCGTCGCTGAACGAGGGCTATCTCACCGGCTACGTGATCAACGGCGCGGTGATGATCGTCTCCGGCCTGCTCGGCCTGCTGCTGCTGTGGCCGAACACCGAGCGCGCGAGGCTGCTGAGCAGCTCGGACGTCGCGCCTGTCGGCCTTCGCAAGCCGGCGTGAATTCTCTTCCGTCATGGCCGGGTGTTCGTCCCGCCTGCACGGCCGAAGCCGCGTCGGAACGGCGAAGGCCGGGTATCGAGCCTCGCACCAGCGGCCTGCCGCATCGACCTGCACATCGTCATCCTGAGGTGTCCGACGCGTCGCGCTCATGCGCGGCGCGTCGGACCTCGAAGGATGAGCCGCGAGGTCCGTCTCGCATCCTTCGAGGCGCGCAAGGGCGCGCACCTCAGGATGACGTCCGTTCGTCGGCTCGTTAGTTCGTCGCCACCTTACTGGCTGGTCGCGTCGGTGTTGAACACTTCGCCTTCAGGCACCCAGCTCTTGCCGTCGAAACGGGCGATCTGCATCTGGGTGTAGGGCGCGTAGCGGTCCGGCCGCGTCGAGATCTTGACGCCCGGCAGTAGCAGCGGAGCAACCGTCGGCTTGATGTTGGTCGCCTGCTTGAGCAGGTTGTCGCGGGTGAGATTGTCGCCGCAGGCTTCGAGCGTCTTCGCCGTCATATAGGCCGAGATGTAGCCGATCACCACGCTGCCGTCGGCGATGTCGCCTTTCGGAAACCACTTGGCCAGGAATTCCTTGAATTCCTTGACGTCGGCATCGTTCTCGAACCGCGGGTCGGTCGGCGTCTTCATGGCGAGCGCGGTGAGCAACCCGGTCGAGGCTTCGCTGCCGGCGGGTTCGAGCACGCCCTTGATCGAGCTGGCGACGCTGACGACGAAGTTGAGCGGCTTCCAGTTCAGTTCGTGGACCTTGCGGATCGCTTGGGCGCCAAATTTCGGCGTCGCCATCGTGAACAGCGTGTCGGCGCCCGACGCCTTCAGCGCGACGATCTGCGAGTCGACGGTCGGATCGGTGACCTCGTAGGTGACCTCCTTGACGATCATCGTCTTGGCCTTGTCGCCGAGCCCTTCCTTCAGGCCCTTGACGTAGTCCTTGCCGGCGTCGTCGTTCTGCGAGAACACGCCGAGCTTGGCGTCGGGCTTGTTCTTGAGCAGGTACTTCGCGAAAATCATGCCTTCCATCTGATAGGGAGGATAGAGCTGCGTGGTCCACGGGAAGGTCTTCGGATCATCCCATTTTGCCGCCCCCGTGGAGATGAAGATCTGCGGCACCTTTTTGCCGTTGAGATATTTCTGAGTCGCGGAATTGGTCGGCGTGCCGACGGTGCCGACGATCGCCAGCACCTCGTCCTGCTCGACCAGCTTGCGGGTCTGCTCCACCGTCTTCGGCGGCGAATAGGCGTCGTCGAGGCTGATCAGGTTGATCTTGCGGCCGTTGACGCCGCCCTTCGCGTTGATCATCGCGTAGTAGGCGTTCTGGACATGGCCCTGCACGCCATATGCCGAAGCCGGGCCGCTGTAGGGCATGGTCTGCCCGATCTTGATTTCGGTGTCGGTGACGCCGGGGCCGTATTGCTTCTGGGCGAAGGCAGGCTGGGTTGCGGCGAGCGCAAATAGTCCGGCTGCAAGCAGCGCGTTGCGGGTGGACATGGCATTTCCTCTTCTCGTTGAAAGCCGCACTCTGCGGTGCGGGCTGGCACGTCGATCGTCCGGATTGTCGAGTCGTTGGCCGACGATCGGTCCGACGCTGTCACGAGCGACACGCGGATTCAAACGAATTGGACGCCGCCGCGCGCCACGCGCGGTCCCGCAACTGCGTAGATTTCATGCGGCGGGATTCGTGGCGCGGGCTGTTCGTCCAATCGCAACAAGACGCGCCCCGAGCGGACGTCGTCCATTCGCGGGACGCATGGCGGCGATCCCGTGACGATCGGCAGATCCGCTCGCGCGCAGCAAAATCGCTGCGTCGTCGCGCGGACTCCGGAAACGGCCCTCGTCAGACTCAGAGGTCGCGCTGCTCGTCGTCGCGATCGCGCTCCGGCGCGGCGATGTCGCCGGTGTCGTAGACGTCGTCGACCGGCAACCGGACCGGCGCCGCCTTGTCGGACGCATCGCCGGCCTTGTCCTTGCCGCCGTCGCCGTCCTTCTTCTTTTTTCGCCAGCCGCCCATCATGTCCGATCTCGTCGAAGCCGGATGGAACGCGCCGCGACGCGTTCCGGTTCCGGTCTGTCAGCTCCACAGCCGCCAGCCAACGGCGGCAGTCTAGTCGAGGATCAGGCGGGGGTTTGCAGCATTTTGCGCAAACCAGCCCGTCGCAACGCGCCGGGCCGAGATTGCGTCAGGTCCGGCGGCCGCCGCTCTGCTGCTCGGCCAGCCATTCGGACAGCGGCCGCGGCTTGTCGTCGGCCTTCCGGCTCGTGGTTCGTGCGGCGGCGGTCTTGCCGCCAGCGGCGCTGCGCTTGGCCTTGGCCGGCGCGCTGCGCTGCGGTTCGGCGGCCTCGCGGGCCAGTCGCAGCGCGCGCAGCCGGGCCATGTTGTCGCGCGCCGCCTTGGCCGCGGCTTCGCGCTCGGCCAGTGCGTTGGCGGTCTCCTGTGCGCCGGCGCGTGCGGCGGTGCGGGAATTGTCGTCGTTCGTCATTCGTCCAGTCGTTGATTGTCTTGGAATGGAAAGGTCGTGGATTGGGAAGGGCGGGGTGTAGCACGAAAAAGGCCCCGGAACAGCCTTTGCTGCCGGGGCCTGTCATGCACGATGTGATGAAGCGTGATGTCGTGTCAGAACGTCACGCCGGCCTTGACGAGATAGGTTCGTCCCGGCAGCGGATAGGCGCCGTAGCGTCCCGGCGTGAAACTGCTCGCCACCGCGTAATCGTAATATTGCGAGTTGAACAGATTGATCACGCTGGCCGACCAGAAGAAATGCTCGTAGGCGCCGCTCAGCTTGACATCGACCGTGCCGTTCGCCGGGATCTTGGTCTGCAGGTTGTTCTCGTCGCTGTCCATATAGCGGCTGCTCCAGTAGCGGGCGGTCGCATCGAACACGACGTATTTCTGCCAGACGTTCCAGGTCACGCCGGCATTCGCCGTATAGCGCGACACCAGCGGCACGTCGTTGCCGGAGAACGGGCCCTCGCGAAACGTCGCGCGGGTATAGGCGCCGCCGCCGCGCAGCAGCAGCGTATCGCTGACGCGGAACGAGGCGCTGGTCTCGCCGCCATAGCGCCGGGTCGGGTCGAGATTGGTGTTGTAGAAATTGACCGGGTCGTAATGAAGCTCGTTGTTGAGATTCATGTTGTAGGCGCTGGTCTGCATCTCGAACGGCCCCGATTTGACGCGGAAGCCGGCTTCGAAATCGACCGAGGTCTGGGTCTTCAGCGCGAAGTTGCCCGGAATCGGATTGAAGAACGCGTCGTAGGACGGTCCCGACGAGACCCGCTCGTCGACATTCGGGGTGCGGAACGCGCGCGCGGCGCGGGCGAACACGCTGAACACGTCGTTGAAGCGATGGTCGAGGCCGATATGCAGCGCGTGCTGGGTTTCGGTGCTGCTCAGCGGCAGCGCCTGCGCTTCGCCGAAATAGCCCGGCGCCAGCGGGTTCAGCCGATCGCTGGCCTCGACTTTGACGCTCTGCAGCCGGCCGCCATAGGACAGGTCGGTGGTCGGCAGGATGCCGACGGTCTGCTGCCAATAGCCGGCCAGCGTCTTCTGCGACAGGTTGTAGACGTGCACCGGCGGCGTGCTGCGATACTGGCCGCGGTCGGAATCATAGGTCGCGTCGTAATAGTCGAGACCGGTCAGGATTTTCGACGGCAGGCCGAACATCGCATGGGTGATGCTCAGCCGCGGCGTGATCGACCAGGTCTGCAGATGTGCGTCGAACCAGCTCGCGCTGAAGCTCGACAGCGGCACATTGCCGAAATAGCCGGCCTGCTGCCGCTTGTCGCGGACGCCGCCGTCGACGATCAATTCGGCGCCGTCCCACAGCGATTTGGTGAAGCCGGCGGTGATGTTGGCGCCCTGCTTGTCGCCGAAATCGAACGGCGTGTTGGTGCCGCGGCGATCGGTCTGGAGCTGGTTGACGCCGATCGAGGGATCCACGATCCGGGAACCGGGCAGGCCGAGATGCTGATTGTCGCCGGAGACGTTGACGAAGGCGCTGAGATCCGGCGTGGCATAGCGCAGCTCGCCGATCGCGTTGTTCTGTTCCAGCGCGTTGTTGGCGCGATAGCCGTTGGAGCGCACGCCGTTGGCGAACACCGAGGTCGACCACGGCCCGGAATTGTACGCCGCGGAAATCGATGCCAGCCGCTGGTTGAACGAGCCGAAGCCGCCTTCGGCCCGGAACGTCGCGGGCGGTCCGCCGGCGCCGGTCTTGGTGACGATATTGATGACGCCGCCGACCGCATTGTCGCCGTACAGCACCGCGCCGCTGCTGCCGCGGGTGATCTCGATGCGCTCGATCGATTGCAGCGGGATGCTCGACAGGTCGACGCCCTGCAGATCGAGGTCGTTGAGGCGGCGGCCGTTGACCAGGAACAGTGTGTTCGAGGTCGCGGTGGCGCCGAAGCCGCGCAGATCGATCGACGAGCCGGTGCCGTTGACGCCGCCATACAGCGTCCTGGTCTGCACGCCGGGCGTCTGCGCGATGATCTCCTGCACGGTCTGCGCCGGCGAATGCGCGATGTCGTCGGCGGTGATCACCGTGCTCGAAGTGCCGACGATGCCCTCGTAGCTGCGGGTCGCGGTGACGTTGATGGCGGGCAGCGTATTGTCCTGCGCCGACGCCGGCGCGACGCTCGCGAACAGACTGGACGCCAGAATGGTGGATGTCAGCAGCGCGCGGCAGCGCGCGGAATGATGCCGGCAATCGGCATCGGAACGAGACGGCATGGATGAACCTCGGTCGACGTTTGTGGCACGTCACAGCGAACGAGGTTTCATCGACATGCCTGCGCATCCGATGAAGCCAATGCCTGCAATTCCCGACCGGCACTCTCGCGTGTGACCACGGATGACGGCAGGTCTCCTGGCTCGCGGGGTTACCTTCCGTCGCCTTCCCAGGACCGAGTTTCCCAGTGGCATTCCGACGAAAGTCGAACCGCTTACAGTTGCGGGAACAGCTGCGGAGTTGGGTTTCCGAAGGCACCCGCACCGCATTCCCTTTTGATCCTCCGGAGAGGAACCGTCGCCTACAACTAAAAGTGTCAGAATGCGCAAAGTCAATTCGCCCTTGGCGGCGTTGCGGGCCGGCTTGGTTTGTCGCCGCCGCTTTGTTTCGCTATGTGGCTTGGAAGTGACAACGCGGCTTGCGTCAGATCAACGAGGAGCGGGGCGGATGGCTGACTATGTGGTCGAGTTCGGCAAGGACGGTCGGCCGGTCGAGCCCGACGGCCGGCTCGACGCCGCCGCCTTTCATCGCAACCAGCAGGCGATCTGCGAGGTGCTGGGCCGGCTGCTGCACGGAACAACGGGCGACGTGCTCGAGGCCGGCAGCGGCACCGGCCAGCACGTCATCGCATTCGCCCGCGCGCATCCCGGGATCGTCTGGTGGCCGAGCGATTGTCATCCGCAGCATCTGATCAGCATTGCCGCCTGGCGCGCTTACGCGGGGCTCGACAATGTGCGGCCGCCGCTGCGGATCGATCTGTCCGATCCGGCCTGGTGCGCGGAGATGACCGACGGGCGCGGTCCGGGGCCGCTGGCGGCGGTGTTTTGCGCGAATGTCGTGCACATCGCGCCGTGGCCGGTCGCGGAGGGGCTGTTCGCCGGCGCCGCGCGCACGCTGCGGCCGGACGGGCGCTTGATCCTGTATGGGCCGTTCAAGCGCGACGGCCACCATACCGCGATCAGCAATGCGGTGTTCGACACCAGCCTGCGCGCTGCCAATGCCGAATGGGGCGTGCGCGACGTCGACGAATTGCAGCAGCTCGCGGCAGGGGGCGGCCTGTCTCTGGCCGAAATCGTCGAGATGCCGGCCAACAATCTCATCCTGTGCTTCTCCCGAAGCGGCGAAACCTGAATGCTTCGCATAGGTTAGGTCCGGCCGCGGCAGTTGATCGCGGGCCGCTGCGGCCTATGATGCGGCGCGATCCTGCGGCCCGGCCGCACACGAACCGGGTGAAGGGCGAAACGACCAATGGTTGACGCGACCGCGATCGATGGATTCGCTGACGATGCGCGCGCACGCTCGAACGTGATGCGGCTGGCGGCGGCGCAGGCGCTGACCGGCGCCAATGCGGCGGTGATCTTCGCCACCGGCTCGATCATCGGCGCGCAGCTCGCGCCCAGCGTGGCGCTCGCGACCGTGCCGATCTCGATGTATGTGGTCGGCCTCGCCGCCGGCACGCTGCCGACCGGCGCGATCGCGCGGCGCTATGGCCGCCGCGTCTCCTTCATGATCGGCGCCGGCTGCGGCGCGTTCACCGGCCTGCTCGGCGCGCTGGCGATCCTGTACGGCTCGTTCGAGCTGTTCTGCGTGGCCACCTTTCTCGGCGGGCTGTACGGCGCGGTGTCGCAATCCTATCGCTTCGCCGCCGCCGACGGCGCCAGCGTCGCGTATCGCCCCAAGGCGGTATCCTGGGTGATGGCCGGCGGCGTGTTCGCCGGCGTGCTCGGTCCGCAGCTGGTGCAGTGGACCATGGACATTTGGCAGCCTTATCTGTTCGCCTTCAGCTATCTGGTGCAAGCCGCGGTCGCGCTGGTCGCGATGGCGGTGCTGTGGAGCGTCGACGCGCCGAAGCCGCAGCCCGCCGATTTCGCCGGCGGCCGGCCGCTGCTCGAAATCGTGCGGCAGCCGCGCTTCATCGCCGCGGCGATGTGCGGCGCGATCGCCTATCCGATGATGAATCTGGTGATGACGTCGGCGCCGCTCGCGATGCAGATGTGCGGGCTGCCGATCAGCGATTCCAATTTCGGCCTGCAATGGCACATCGTCGCGATGTATGCGCCGAGCTTCTTCACCGGCTCGCTGATCGCGAAATTCGGCGCGCCGCGCGTGGTCGCGCTCGGGCTGGCGCTGGAAGCTGCAGGCGCGTCGATCGGCCTGATGGGGATCACCGCCCCGCATTTCTGGGCGACGCTGTTCGTGATCGGGGTAGGCTGGAATTTCGCCTTCGTCGGCGCTTCGGCGCTGGTGCTGGAGACCCACCAGCCGAGCGAAAAGAACAAGGTGCAGGCGTTCAACGATTTCGTGGTGTTCGGCATGATGGCGCTGGGCTCGTTCGGGTCCGGGCAATTGCTGGCGAATTACGGCTGGGCGACCGTCAACCTGACGGTGTTTCCGCCGGTTCTGCTCGGCCTCGTCGTGCTCGCGATCACCGGCTGGTCGCGAAAACGGGTGGCGGCGGCCGCAGCCGCCGTGCCAGAACGCGGCATCTGATCGCGACGAAGAACAACAAGACGATCCGGCCGTCCGAGCCGGACGCAGGGGAGACGCCGATGCCGTCGCGTGCGACGAAGGCCGGTCGCCGCGGATGGTGAACCTTCCGCTGCGCGACGAGAGTTCGATTCGCTATGAAGGCTGGCGGATCGTCGCGATGTGTTTTGCGGTCGCGACCTTCGGCTGGGCGCTCGGCTTCTACGGCCAGAGCGTCTATCTCGCCGAGCTGACGCGGCTGCACGGCTGGCCGTCGTCGCTGATCGCGACCGCGACGACGTTCTTCTATCTCGGCGGCGCGCTGCTGGTCGCCTTCGTCGGCGACGTCATCCGCGTGATCGGGCCGCGCGCCTGTCTGCTCGGCGGCATCGCCGCGATGGCGCTCGGCACCGCGCTGCTCGGCCGGATCGATGCGGTCTGGCAGCTCTACGCCGTCTATGTGCTGCTCGCGGTCGGTTGGGCCGGCACCAGCCTCGGCGCCATCACCAGCACGCTCGGGCTGTGGTTCGACCGGCGCCGCGGCATGGCGATCAGCCTGGCGCTGAACGGCGCCAGCTTCGGCGGCATCGCCGGCGTGCCGTTGCTGGTCGCGGCGATCGGACATTTCGGATTTGCCGACGCGACGCTGGCGGCGGCGATCGCCGGGGTATTGCTGATGCCGGTCGTCGCGATCGTCGTCGGCCGCCCGCCGCTGCGCATCGCGGAGCATCCCGCCGGGCCGGGTGCGGTGCAGGCGCTGTCGTCGGGCGCGATCCGCCGCGATGCGTTCCGCGACATTGCGTTCCTCACCGTCACCATCGCGTTCGCGCTGGTGCTGTTCGCGCAGGTCGGCTTCATCGTGCACTTGATCGCCTATCTCGACCCGTTGATCGGCCGCGAGCGCGCCGCAGCCGCGGTGGCGCTGCTGACCACGATGGCGGTGGTCGGCCGCGTCTCGTTGTCGACCGTGATCGACCGGCTCGACCAGCGGCTGGTGTCGGCGATCTCGTTCCTGAGCCAGGCGGTGGCGCTGGCGATCGTGATCCTGTCGCGCGACGGCACGCTGCTATTGATCGCCTGTGCGCTGTTCGGCTTCTCGGTCGGCAATCTGATCACGTTGCCGGCGCTGATCGTGCAGCGCGAATTCCCGGCCGCCTCGTTCGGCGTCCTGATCAGCCTCGTCACCGCGATCAATCAGGTGACCTATGCGTTCGGCCCCGGCGTGATCGGCCTCGTCCGCGACCTCTCCGGCAGTTACACGCTACCGTTCGCCGGCTGCATCGTGCTGCAACTGATCGCCGCGGCGCTGGTGATGATGCGGGGACGAAGCTGAAACCGTTGTGTTCGTCATTCCGGGGCGCTCACGAAGTGAGCGAACCCGGAATCCATATCCCCTGGACTCGCGGTCTCGCACGGCACGGGCCACGTGCCTCACCGCCGAACGCGGTGGTTATGGATTCCGGGTTCGCGCTGCGCGCGCCCCGGAATGACAGCGAGGGGGGCCGTGCTACGCCACGCGCGTTCGCAGCAGGTCGTCGAGGTCGAGCCGCCGCGTGAACATCGACAGCGCGCCGTCGGCGCTGCGCGGCCACTCCGCCTCAGGGCGGTCGCGATACAATTCGACGCCGTTGTCGTCGGGATCGCGCAGATACAGCGCCTCGCTGACGCCGTGGTCGCTGGCGCCGTCGAGCGCGATGCCCGCTTGCAGCACGCGATGCAGCGCATCCGCCAGCGCTGCGCGGGTCGGGTACAGGATCGCGGTGTGATACAGCCCCGTCGATCCGGGCGGCGGCGGCGAGCCGCCTTTGCTCTCCCAGGTGTTCAGCCCGATATGGTGGTGATAACCGCCCGCGGAGATGAAGGCCGCCTGATCGCCCAACCGCTGCATCAGCTGAAAGCCGAGCACGCCGCAATAGAAGCCGAGCGCGCGCTCGAGGTCGGCGACTTTCAGATGGACATGACCGATCCTTGTGCCGGACGGGATGGGTGTCGCTGCTTCAGCAGCTTGCATGGCGCGGCTCCTTGACGGACGTCATCGCCGGGCTCGACCCGGCGATCCATCCGATATGAGAAGGATGGATGCGCGGGTCAAGCCCGCGCATGACGTTCGTACTTGTTGCTTACGCCAGTTCCGACACCTCGCCATCGGGCAGCGGGAATTCGTAGGCGTTCAGCGTCATCGACACCATGGTGTAGTAGCCGCACAGGCCGATGATCTCGACCAGGCCGCGCTCGCCTAGCAGTTGCGTCGCTTCGTCGTAAAGTGGCTGCGACAATCCCTTGGCTTCATGGAGCGATTTGGCGACATCGTAGATCACGCGCGCTTTCGGATCGTCGAAACGCGGCGTTCGCCGATCCCTGATGGCCTCGATGATCGCAGGATCGAGCCCGCCGTCGAGCGCCATTGTCTTGTGCGCGTACCATTCGAAATGCGCGGTCCAATGTCGTGCGGTGACGAGGATCGCCAGTTCCGACAGCGCCGGCGGAAACGACGTGTCGTAGCGCAGGACGGCGCCGAGCCTGGTCGCGTGCCGCGCCATGTCGGGGCTCGCCAGCCACGCCATCATCGGAGGCGGCGGGCTGCCACGCTTGCTGGCGACCGACTCGTCATAGATCGCCCGCTGATCGGGATTCATTTCGCCAGGCGAAAGAAGTGTCAGCCGCATGCTCGCTTCCTCTCGTTGCTCGTCGACCACTAGCATATCGACCGCGACAGGTGGGCTGCGATCCAGATGTTGAATTTCGCCCCGCGCGGGCTAAGGTCGCGGCCAACAAGAGCAACAGATCGCGCTTGCGATCGCCGGATGGAAACACGCCGATGCCAGACGCACAGAATCTCGATCAATTCCGCCGCGACACCCGCGCCTGGCTGGAGGCCAATTGCCCGGCCGAGATGCGCACGCCGATGCAGGGCGACGAGGACAATTTCTGGGGCGGGCGCAACGCCAAATTCGCGTCCGACGCGCAGAAGGTCTGGTTCGAGCGGATGCGCGACAAGGGCTGGACCGTGCCGGACTGGCCGACCCAATATGGTGGCGGCGGGCTCGATCCCGCGCAAGCCAAGGTGCTGCGCGAAGAGATGGCGGCGATCGGCGCGCGTTCGCCGCTGTCGAGCTTCGGCATCTGGATGCTCGGGCCGGCGCTGCTGAAATACGGCAACGAACAGCAGAAGGCGGAGCATCTGCCGAAAATTGCGCGCGGCGAAATTCGCTGGTGCCAGGGCTATTCCGAGCCGAACGCCGGCTCCGACCTCGCCTCGCTGCAGACCCGCGCCGTGCCCGACGGCGACGACTTCATCATCAACGGTTCGAAGATCTGGACCTCTTACGCCAACTACGCCGACTGGATCTTCTGCCTGGTGCGGACCGATGCCAGCGCCAAGAAGCACGACGGCATCAGCTTCATCCTGTTCGACATGGCCTCGCCCGGCGTGACGACCAAGCCGATCCTGCTGATCTCCGGCAAGTCGCCGTTCTGCGAGACCTTCTTCGACAACGTCCGAGTACCGCAATCGCACGTGGTCGGCACTGTCAACCGTGGCTGGGATGTGGCGAAGTATCTGCTGCAGCACGAGCGCGCGATGATCTCCGGCATGGGCGGCCGCGACGGCGGTCGGCCGCTCGGCCAGGTCGCGGCGGATTCGCTGGGCACCGACGATCAAGGCCGGCTCGACGATCCGATGCTGCGCGGCCAGATCGCTGCGTTCGATGTCGACGAGGCGGCGCTGGCCTGCGCGGCCGAGCGCGCGGTCGATCTGGCCAAGGCCGGTCAATTGCACCCGGCATTCTCGTCGGCGATGAAGTACTACGGCACCGAGCTGAACAAGCGCCGCCACGAGATCCTGATGTCGGCCGGCGGCATCGACGCGCTGGAGTGGGAAAGCGAGCGCAGCCACGACGGCGCCCGCGCCCGCGCCTGGCTGCGTACCAAGGCGAACTCGATCGAGGGCGGCACCAGCGAAGTGATGCTCGGCATCGTCGCCAAGCGCATCCTCGATCTGCCGGGGGCGTAAGTACACCTCTCCACGTCGTTCCGGGGCGCGAGCGCCGCTCGCGAACCCGGAATCCATCACCACCGCAGGGAGTATGGATTCCGGGTCTGAGCCCCGAGGGGCGCATCCCGGAATGACGAACTCTAAAGTTTTGTATCTCATCTGATATCTGATCGGGACTTATCACCATGGCACTCGTCCTCACCGAAGAACAAACCATGCTGCGCGATTCGGCGCGCGGGCTGATCGGCGACAAGGCTCCGATCGCGCATTTGCGCAAGCTGCGCGACGAACGCGACGCCACCGGTTTCTCCCGCGAGCTGTGGAAGAGCTTCACCGAGATGGGCTTCGCCGGCCTCCTGGTGCCGGAAGAGTTCGGCGGCTCCGGGCTCGGCTGCGTCGAGGCCGGCGTGGTGATGGAGGAGATCGGCCGCAATCTGACGCCGTCGCCGTTTCTGTCGACCGCGGTGCTCGCGGCCTCGGCGCTCGCCCGCGGCGGTTCTGACGCGCAGAAGAAGGCTTACTTGCCGAAGATCGCCGACGGCTCGCTGATCGCGGCGCTGGCGGTCGACGAAGGCGCCAAGCATCGGCCGACGAAGATCGCCCTGCAGGCGACCCGCGCCGGCAACGGCTTCAAACTGAAGGGTGCCAAGGCGCTGGTGGTCGATGGCCACGTCGCCGATCTGTTGATCGTCGCTGCGCGCAGCGCTGGCAATCCGGGCGATGTCGATGGGCTGACGCTGTTCCTGGTCGATCCCAAGGCGAAGGGCGTCTCGATCGAGCGCACCGTGATGGTCGATGCCCACAATGCGGCGCGGATCAGCTTGGATAATGTCGAGGTCGATACCGATCATGTGCTCGGCGAGGTCGATCGCGGCGGCGCGCTGCTCGAAGGCGTGCTGAACGTGGGCCGCGCCGCGGTCGCGGCCGAAATGCTCGGCGTCGCCGACGAGGCGTTCGGCCGCACCGTCGCCTACCTGAAAGAGCGCAAGCAGTTCGGCAAATTGATCGGCGAATTCCAGGCGCTGCAGCACCGCGCCGCGCATCTCTACACCGAGATCGAGATCGTCCGCGCCGCCGTGCTGAAGGCGCTGCAGGCGATCGACACCGATCCGGAGAATGCCGGTTTCGCCGTCTCGGTCGCCAAGGCCAAGGCGGGCACGGTGGCGACGCTCGCGGTGCAGGAGGGCGTGCAGATGCACGGCGGCATGGGCATGACCGACCAGTTCGACGTCGGCCTGTTCATGAAGCGCGCGCGTGTGCTGCAGGAGCTGTTCGGCGACGCGAATTACCACGCCGAGGCGCTGGCGGCGTGGAAGAAGTATTGAGGGCATTTCTGGTTTTCGTCGCCCTTCGAGGCGCGCAAGCGCGCGCACCTCAGGGTGACGGAAACCATCGCGATCGCTTCATCACCACACGCCCATCACCACACGCACGCCGCCGCACGCACATCACCACGCGAACGCCGCCGCACGCACAACGTCATCCTGAGGTGCGCGCCGTCTTCGGCGCGCCTCGAAGGATGGGCCACACAGCCGTCATCCCCGCCCGCCGTCGTCATCCCCGCGCATGCGGGGATCCAGTATCCCGGAGCGCTCGTTGCTGATCGCCGGAGCTCTGCAATACTGGGTCGCCCGCCTGCGCGGGCGATGACGACTGAATGTGCGGCAGCGCTTCGAAATGCGATCGCCTACCTGATCGGCGGCGCGTATTGGATGCCGCCGGCGCTCCAGAGCTGGTTCAGGCCACGCGGGATGCCGAGCTTGCCGACATTACGGTCGTAGACCTCGCCGTAATTGCCGACGTGGCGGATGATCCGCGCCGCCCAGTCCTTGCTGAGGCCGAGCTCCTCGCCATAGGCGCCCTCGGTGCCGACCAGCCGCATCACGTCCGGCTTCTTCGACTTCAGCGCCTCGTCGATATTCGCCGAGGTGACGCCGAGTTCCTCGGCGTTGATCATCGCGTAGAGCGACCATTTCACGATCATCATCCATTCGTCGTCGCGCTGGCGGACCACCGGCGCCAGCGGCTCCTTGGAGATCAGGTCCGGCAGGATGACGTGATCGCCCGGTTTGGCGAGCGTCTGGCGCAGCGCATAGAGCTGCGAGGCGTCGGCGGAGAAGGTGTCGCATTGTCCGCTGTTGTAGGCGGCGACCACCTCGTCGAGCTTGGGGAACTTGACCTCCTGATACTTCATGTTGTTGGCGCGGAAGTAGTCGGCAAGGTTGAGCAAAGTGGTGGTGCCGGCCTGGACGCAGACCTTGCTGCCGTCGAGTTCGAGCGCGGTCTCGATCTTGCGCGACGACGGCACCATGAAGCCCTCGCCGTCGTAATAGGCGACCGCCGGGAAGTACAATTCGTAGCCGGCCTCGCGCGACATGCTCCAGGTCGAATTGCGCGACAGGATGTCGACCTTGCGGCTCTGCAATTCCTTGAAGCGCTCGTTGGCGTCGAGCGGCACGAATTTCACCTTGTTCGGATCGTTGAAGATCGCCGCCGCCACCGCGCGGCAGAAATCGACGTCGAAACCGGTCCAGTTGCCTTTTTCGTCCGGCGTCGAGAAGCCCGGCAGGCCCTTGTTGACGCCGCACAGCACGGCGTCGCGGCGGATCGTGCGCTTCAGCGTCTTGGTGTCGTAGCGCTCGTAGGTGACGGCGGCGGCGGCGACCACGGCGGCGACGCCGAGGCCGATCAGCAGGCCCTTGCGGAATGACATCGAGAACGTCTTTCTGATTCAGATGACAATGAGAAACGGAGCGGGCGGGGCCGTCACAGCTCGGGGCGCTGCCGCACCACGACCTTGGTGCCGACCGGGACGCGTTCGTAGAGGTCGGCGACGTCGGCGTTGACCAGGCGGAAGCAGCCCGACGAGATCGCGGTGCCGATCGTGTCGGGGCGGTTGGTGCCGTGGATGCGATAGATGGTCGAGCCGAGATACATCGCGCGGGCGCCGAGCGGATTGCCCGGCCCGCCGGCCATGAAGCGCGGCAGATAAGGCTGGCGCTGGATCATTTCAGGCGGCGGCACCCAATCCGGCCATTCCGCCTTGCGCGAGATCTTCAGCAGGCCCTGCCACTGGAAGCCTTCGCGGCCCACGCCGATTCCGTACCGCAGCGCTCGATTGTTGCCCTGGACCAGGTAGAGATAGCGCTCGGCGGTCTGCACCACGATCGTGCCCGCCGGCTCGCTGGTGCGGAAGAACACCATCTGCTTGCGCAATTCCGGCGGCAGCTCGTAGTCGTCATTGGCGATCAGCCCGGGCTCGTCGCCGACGTCGGGTTGCTGCGCATGGCCCGGCGCGGCGAGCAGCAGCAAGGACATGGCCATGGACATCGCCATGGCGAGCCGGCCCAGCAGACGTGACATTCCGATCATCGATACCCCTCCCGACGCTGTCGCGCCGGGCTATTTATCATGTCAGCCCGGCGCGATCCACAACCGCAGGATCATCGACACCAGCACTACCGCACCGACGCCGCCGAGCCAGAGCGCTGCGAACCATAGCAACCGTCGCGACAGCGGGCCGGAAGGTTCAAAATCGGACATCAATGATAGCCGCTGTCGGGGTCGACCTTGCCGCGAAACACCCAATAGGCCCAGGCTGTGTAGACGAGGATGATCGGCACCAGGATCGCGACGCCGACCAGCATGAAGAGCTGGCTGCTCTCGGGCGCCGCCGCCTGCCAGACGGTGATGCTCCGCGGCACCACATAGGGCCAGATGCTGATGCCGAGCCCGGCATAGGACAGCGCGAACAGGCACAGCGTCAGCAGGAACGGCTGGTAGTCGCGGCGCTGCGTCAGCGCCCGCAGCAGCAGCGCGGTGACGATCGCCACGGCGAGCGGCACTTGCGCGGTGGCGAGCACGTTCGGCCAGGCGAACCAGCGTTCCGAATAGTCGTAGCTCAGGAACGGCGTCGCGGCGCTGACGGCGACGATCGCGATCAGCATCGCCAGCAGCAGCCAGCGGCTCAGCCGATAGGCCTGGTCGCGCAGTTCGCCGGTGGTCTTCATCACCAGCCAGGTGGCGCCGAGCAGCGCGTAGCCGGTCACCAGCGCCAGCCCGGTCAGCACGCTGAACGGCGTCAGCCAGTCCCACCATCCGCCCGCATAGGCGCGACCCTCGACAGCGACGCCTTGCAGGATCGCGCCGAGCGCGATGCCCTGCGCCAGCGTCGCGATCAGCGAGCCGAGGAAGAAGGCGAGGTCCCAGCGGTTGCGCTCGCGCAGGCTGCGCCAGCGAAATTCGAACGCGACGCCGCGAAACACCAGGCCGAGCAGCATCGCGATGATCGGCGTATACAGCGCCGGCATCAGCACCGCATAGGCCAGCGGAAACGCCGCGAACAGGCCGCCGCCGCCGAGCACCAGCCAGGTCTCGTTGCCGTCCCACACCGGCGCGACGCTGTTCATCACGACATCGCGGTCGCGCTTGGTGCGAAACAGCGGAAACAGAATGCCGAGGCCGAGGTCGAAGCCGTCCATCACCACATAGACGAACACCGCGAACGCGATGATGAGGGCCCAGATGGTCGCGAGATCGTAATCCATGTCAGCCCAACCTGCGGGTGGCGATCGCGGGCGCCGGCGTGATGCCGGCGGCGCGTGCGGGGGTTTCGCCGGGCGGCCCCTCCTCGCCGTGATGCGGCGGGTGCGCCATCAGCCGCAGGATGTAAACGGTGCCTGCGATGAACACGGCGAAATACACGATCACGAAGGCGATCAGCGACGACGCCACCGCGGGCGCGGCGAGCGGCGAGACCGAATCCACCGTGCGCAGCAGCCCGAACACGGTGAAAGGCTGCCGTCCGGTTTCGGTCGTGACCCAGCCGGCCAGCACCGCGACGAAGCCGGCTGGCCCCATCATCAGCGCGAACCGGTGCGTCGGCCGCGAGTCGTACAGCCGGCCGCGCCAGCGCACCCACAGACCGAGAAATCCGAGCGCGGCCATCAGCAGCCCGAGCCCGACCATGATCCGGAACGACCAAAAAGTGATCGGCACCGGCGGCCAGTCTTCACGCGGCACGGTGTCGAGGCCGGCGAGCGGCGCGTCGAGCGAATGCTTCAGGATCAGCGACGACAGTTTGGGAATTTCCAGCGCATAGCGCACCACCGCGGCGTCCTGGTCCGGCAGGCCGAACAGGATGAAGGGAGCGCCGTCGGGGTGGCTCTGGTAGTGCCCCTCCATCGCCATCACCTTGGCGGGCTGGTGCTCCAGCGTATTGAGACCATGGAGATCGCCGGCGAAGATCTGGATCGGGGCGACGATCATCAGCATCCACATCGCCATCGAGAACATCATCCGCGCGCCCGGCTGCCGTGAATTCTTCAGCAGATGGTAGGCGCCGACCGCCCCGACCACGAGCGATGTGGTCAGATATGCCGCCAGTACCATATGGACGAGACGATACGGAAACGACGGGTTGAAGATCAGCTTGAACCAGTCGGCGGCGACGAACTGGCCGTCGGCGTTGACCGCGTAGCCGGCCGGCGTGTGCATCCAGGAATTAGCCGACAGGATCCAGAACGCCGACATCAGCGTGCCGATCGCCACCATCAGCGTCGCCATGAAATGCAGCTTGGGGCCGACCCGCTTGAGGCCGAACAGCATCACGCCGAGGAATCCGGCCTCGAGGAAGAACGCCGTCAGCACCTCGTAGGCCATCAGCGGGCCGAGCACGGGCCCGGTCTTGTCGGAAAACACCGACCAGTTGGTACCGAACTGGTACGACATCACGATGCCGGACACGACGCCCATGCCGAACGCGATGGCGAAGATCTTCAGCCAGTAATTGAACAGGTTGATGAAGACCTCGCGCCCGGTCCACAGCCACAGCGCTTCGAGAACGGCGAGAAAGCTCGCCAGGCCGATCGAGAAGGCGGGGAAGATGATGTGAAACGAAACCGTAAAGGCGAACTGCGCGCGCGCCAGAACGACGGGGTCCAGGGATTCGAACATATGACTGATCCGCGGCCATGACGGGCGGACAACGCGAGACCACCCGAAACGATCCTATCGTTGCGACAGGATGATGCCTAGCTGTTACCCGATGACAGGGCCGGGACGCGCTAGGCCATATTGTCCTAGATCAATTCTGGTTCTCGTCGAATGAGAGCCAAAAAGAGATTGTCGATCTGACGCATTTACTCACGCCGACCGGTATCCACGTCGCTCGAGAGTTCGCCCGTTTGCAACAGGCTGCTGGTGGTGTCGGGATGATGACCCATGCGCGTGCCGTCGCGCGACTCCGGTGCAAAAAGCAAAACCCGGGCGGGGGGCATCCCGTCCGGGTCGCTGGAGGTCTGAGATGGTGACGCAACCTTTGAGAAACCTGCTCTCGAAATTCGGGCACCGTCTTGTCCGGCGCAGGAATCAATCTAGCAGCGAAATCTTTCCGGCAGATGTCATTGAATGTTTCAATTGTGTCGTTGCCGTCGATCGCTGCCGACAGGGCCGACATGGCATTGTCGTAGCATTGTCCAATGGGGCGGTGAATTCCGCCGAAAAAGATCTTCTCTAAACAAGCCGTTCGGCCGAGGCGGCGGCGGACCGCGCCGCTGACCGGATCAGGCCGCCGGATCAGGCGGCCATGGTCTCGACGCCGTGGCGCTTCAGCAGTTCGGCAAGCTGTTTGCGGGCATAGAACATCCGGGTCTTCACCGTGCTCTGCGGAATGCCGACGAGGCGGCCGACCTCTTCGACCGACTTCTCGTGATAATAGACGAGGTGGATGATCTCGCGATGCGCCGGCGACAGCTTGGCGATGCAGCTGCGCAGAATGTCGCTGGTGCGGCTGCGGTCGAGCGCGGCTTCGGGCGTATCGGCGCCGTCGGGAATCTCCAGCACGTCGTCCTGATCGATGTCTTCATGCTGGCGCTGGCGAAGCGCGGTGAGCGCCTTGAAGCGGGCGATCGACAGCAGCCAGGTCGAGACCTGGGCACGGCCTTCGAACTGCCGGGCGGTGCGCCAGACATCGAGAAAAACCTGGCTGACGAGATCTTCCGCCGTCGCGCCGTCACGCACCATGCGCAGGATGAAGCGGTAAACCCGCACGTTGTGACGGGAATAAAGCGTGTGCATCGAAGTCCGGTCGCCGGCGGCAATATTGGCCAGCAGCATATCGTCTGTGGTGGCCTGCGCGGCAGCAATGCCCTGGCGGCCTGCGTCGTTGATGGCAATGACGTTCTGCATGAATGGCTCCCGTTATCCGCCGCGCTCCCCCGCGGCGTCGTTGGGAGCTTTACTAGTCAGGCCGCATTTCAGGACGTCTGCGCGAACGGCCGAAAATGGTTTCGTGACCGGGAGAAATGTTTCGTCGCAATTGCGGCGAAGAAACATTGCGACAAAAAGTCCTGCAATTCCAGAGAGGTCGGGGTGCGTTCGCGCTCAGGGACGCTCGGCGGCCGGCGAGAACAAATAGCCTCCGCCGCGAATTGTCCGGATCACGGCCGGCTTCGTCGGATCCGGCTCGATCTTGCGCCGAATCCGCATGATCCGCAGGTCGACGGCGCGGTCGAACGCCTCCGCGTCGCGGGCATTGGCGAGTTCGAGCAGCCGTTCGCGCGACAGTACCCGCTTGGGATTGGCGGCGAACACCTTCAGGAGGCCGAATTCGGACGCCGTCAGCGGATGTTCGTTGCCGTCGTCGTCGCGCAGCGCCTGGGCCTCGAGGTCGAGCCATTTGGTGCCGAACCGCACGAGCTGCTCGGGGGCGGCTTTGGTCGGTGCCGCGGCCGAAGCAGGGGCTGCGGTGGGGCGCGGCGCCGAACGGCGCAGCACCGAGCGGATCCGGGCCATCAACTCCCGCAGCTCGCACGGCTTGGCGACATAATCGTCGGCGCCGAGCTCGAGGCCGACCACGCGGTCGATCGGGCTGGCGGTCGCGGTCAGCATGATCACCGGCACATTGGTCTTGGCCTTGAGGTCACGGATGATTGACAGGCCATCCTCCTCCGGCATGTTGAGATCGAGCACCACGAGGTCGGGGACCTTGGTTTCGATCTCGGCGCGCAGGCTCTTGCCGCCGTCGCACAGCGTCACGGCGAAGCCGTGCATGCGCAGATAGTCGCCGACCATTTCGCGGGCAGGGGCTTCGTCGTCGACGACGATGATGTGCGGGCTGTGGCTCATGATGCGGGCGATGCGGGCAGGGTGATGGTGAAGGTCGCGCCCTGGCCAGGGCCGGGGCTGTGGGCGCCGACATTGCCGCCGTGCATGTCGATGATCTTCTTGACGATCGACAGGCCGAGCCCGGTCGAGCTCTCGCCGGCGGTCGGCTTGGCGGAGAGGCGCTGGAACCGGCCGAAAAGCCGGCTCAGATCCTCCGGCGACAGGCCGGCGCCCTCGTCGGTGACGCGGACGACGGTGTTGGCGTCGTCGCCGTCGACCTGCAGCGCGATCTTGCCGCCGATCGGACTGTATTTGATGGCGTTGCTGACCAGATTGTCGATCGCCTCGCGCACCCGATCGGCGTCGCACATCGTCATCCGGGCGTCGGGGATCGACACCGAGATCGCCTGCTGCTTGTTCTGCGCCATCGGCCGGTTGGCCTCGGCCACTTCGGCGACCAATGCGGCGAGATCGACCGCCTCGCGCCGGATCGAAATGTCGAAGGCGTCGGCCATCGCATCTGAGATCAGGTGGTCCACCATCGAGGTCAGCCGCCGCGTCGCCTCGCGGATGTGATCGACCTGGGCGATGACGTTTTCCTTGGGCGAATCGGCGCCGATCAGTTCGGTCAGCATCTCGGTGCGGCCGAGGATGACGCCAAGTGGATTCTTCAGGTCGTGGGCGACGGTGCCGAGAATCTCGTTCTTGAAGGCGTTGGCGCGCTGCAACCGCATCCATTGCGTCGACAGCCGGCGATTGGCCTGGGTCAGCGCGCGGGTGCGCTGCGCGACCCGGTCCTCGAGCTGGGTGTTGGCCTCGTGGAGCTGCTTGTAGAGGATCACATTGTCGAATGCGATCGACAGCCGGCTACCGAAAATCTCGACCAGCGAGCGGTCGGTGTCGGTGAGTTCACGCTCGGCCTGCAGCAGCACCACGACCTCGCGCCCGCTGCCGGTCCGGACATACAGCACGGTGCGTTGATCGGCGAATTCGTGCTTGCGGCGTCGGAACGCCTCCTCGACCATTTGCCGCAGGTCCTGATCGAGCGGCCGGATACCGGCCGAACCGATGAAGCGGCTGTAACAGCCGGAGCCGGCCAGCACCGAAAAATCGTCGCCGGCGTCGCGCAGCACCAGGATTCCCGCGCAGTCGACATTGAGCAGCGAGGCGATCTGGGTCAGCACGCCTTCGGCCAGCCGCTGCATCGATTTGAAATCGTACAACGTGGAGGCGGCGTCGATGATGATCTCGAGCCCGCGCCGCGTCTGCACCATCCGCTCCAGTTGCTGGTAGCTGCGCAGTGCGGCGGTCAGCGACGTGAACAGCTTGTCGGCGGTGAGCTCGGTCTTGGCCTTGTAGTCGTTGATGTCGTAGTCGACGATCACCCGGCGTTCCGGCGCCTGGCCCGGCTGGCCGGTGCGCAGGATGATGCGAACGGTCTCGTTGCGCATCTCGTTGCGGATGAACTCGACCAGTTCGAGCCCGGCCGCGTCCGACTCCATGATGACGTCGAGCAGCACCGCGGCAATGTCGGGATTGGCCCGCATCAGTTCGCGGCCCTCGGCGCCCGAATAGGCCGAGAGGATTTCCAGGGTCTGGCCGTTGAGATTGTAGTCGCTGAGCGCGAAGCGGGTGCCCTCGTGGACGGCGGGATCGTCGTCGATCACCGCGATCTTCCACCGCTTGGTGTTCGACGGCTCGGGCCCGGGCTCGGTATCTTCGATCAGCTGGAGGATATCGTCCTGGTCGGCCATTTCACATTTCCGTCGATGGGCGTGTCGGCGTCGGTCGGCCCGCCGGTGGCGGTGCGGGGCATGATAATGCGAAAAGTCGTGCCTTGTCCCAGCCTTGATTCCAGCATCATCCGCCCGCCGAGCTGCTGGGTGACCAGATTGTAAACGATGTGCAGGCCGAGCCCGGTGCCGCCTTCGTTGCGGCGGGTGGTGAAGAACGGGTCGAACGCCTGGCGCTGCACGTCGGGGGTCATGCCGGCGCCGTTGTCGGCGAACACGATCTCGACGTCGTCGCCGCGTGGTCGCGCGGTGATGGCGATCCGGCCGGCGCGGCCGTCGGCGAAGGCGTGGTTGGCGGCGTTGAGGAACAGGTTGGTCAGGATCTGGCCGTAAGCGCCCGGATAGCCGTCGATCACCAGGCCGTCGGGCACGTCGATCGCGAGCTCGATCGGCGCCCGTTTCAGCACCGGCTTGAGGCTGGCGACGATCTGGTCGGTGGCCTCGTGCAGATTGAATTGCCGGCGTTCGGCGTGGGAGCGGTCGACCGCGACCTGTTTGAACGACTGGATCAGTTCGGCGGCGCGTTGCAGGTTGGCGACCAACTGCTGCGCGGCGTCGCGGGAGGAGCGGACGAATTCGTCGAGCTGCGACCGCCGCAGCGGCGCATCGCCTTTCAGATCCGCCTCGAACATCGTCGTCTTGCGGCTGAAGCTCGACGCTACCGTCAGGCTGATTCCGATCGGGTTGTTGACCTCGTGGGCGACGCCGGCCACGAGTCCGCCGAGCGCCGCCAGCCGTTCGGCGTCGATCAAATTCTGCTGCGCGGCATTCAATTCGAGCAGCGCGCTCTCGGCCTTCTCCTTGGAGGCGCGCAGATCGTCTTCGGCCCGGCGCTTGTCGATGGCGTTCTCGCGGAACACCTCGACCGCGCGGGCCATCGCGCCGACTTCGTCGCGGGCTTCGGTGCCGGCGACGCGGCGGCCGTAGTCGCCGGAGGTGATCGCGTGCATCGCCGCCAAAATCTGTTGCAGAGGCAGCCGAATGCTGAGCGCGATCAGGGTGCCGACGATCATGATCACGCCGATGAAGATCACCGCGATCCACAGCACCTTGCGCGAGATGCCGGTGAGCGTCCGGTCGAACGTCTCCTGCGCTTTCTGTTCGCGCTGGCGCATCTTCACCGAGAGCGCATCGATCGCGCCGATGGTCGAGGCCTGGCTGGCGTCGATCGCATTGCGCAGCAGATCGCTGCGGCTCGCGAGCTGATCCGACAGCGTCTGCAGTCCGTCGCGGAGGGCGGCGACGCGGGCTTTCAGCCGCTGCAGCGCCATCTTCTGCAGGTCGTTGTCGGCGAACTCGATCATCACCGGCACGGTGCGCTCGATCGTCTCGGTGTTGCGACGGGCGTCCTCGGCGGCCTGTTTGGACAGCGACAGATAGTACGAATTGGCCGCCACCAACATCGCCGTGAAGGCCTCGCGCGAGCGGCCGAGCGGCGGCCAGATCGCCGCATCGCGCCGCCCGGTCGCGCCCTCGATGATCGAATACAGCCCGGCGATGTCGCGCGCCGGCCCCTGCACCTGGTTTTCGTAGGTGTCCTTGATCTTGCCCTGCAGCGCGCGCAGGTCGCCGAAGCCGTTGAGGAAGCGTTCGGTCACGCGCTCGAGCTCGGCGACCGATCCCGACAGCATCGGGTCGGTCGATGCGCGATTGGTGAGCGTGCCCAGCACCGCCTCGCGCAGCAGCAGGATTTCGGCGAACAGGTCCGGGCTCGGCTGATTGATGTAGCGGTGGATCAGGTTCTGCAGCCGGCTGGTCTCGCTCTCCAGCAGCGCCAGGACTTTGTCGGATTCGCGGACCTGGCGGACGTCGTCCCAGGCCGAGCTCAGCACCCGCGCGCCGCTCCAGATCATGCTGGCGAGGATCAGCACCACCAGCGAGTTCAGCGCCGCGATCGACAGGATGCGCCAGCGGATCGGGACCGCGCGCACCAGCCCGACCATGCCGGACCGGCTCGCAAGGCTCGCTTGCGCGTCGCTGCTGTTGTCCTGGCGCTGGTCTACCGGGTCCAACTCATTCGGCCTTGCGGATGGTGAGCGCTGCGTTGTGTGAGACGACAGCACATGACGAGAGGGTGGCGAATGCCGGCCCGATCACGGCGGCGGCTGCGCTGGGCATCGCGGCTCGACTGGACAGCGGCAAGTTCGATCCCATAAGGTTGTGCCCCGCGACCGGGGCCGGAGAAGTCCCGACAATCTAGCAGACTGGCATAGGAAATGGCTATCGGGAGTGATCGGCGATGCGGACGAGCCAGGATCCTACTGATATCCGCGGTTGTTCTGCTTGCAATCGCCGTGGGCAACGCCCCCGCCCAGGCGGCGACCGAGATCGCATGGTGGCACGCGATGTCCGGCCAACTCGGCCGGGAGCTCGAAAAGCTCGCCGCGGACTTCAACACGTCGCAATCCGACTACCGTGTGGTGCCCACCTACAAGGGCAACTACACCGAGGCGGTGACTGCCGCGATTTTCGCCTTCCGCTCGTCGAGCCAGCCGGCGATCGTGCAGGTCAACGAGATCGCGACCGCCACGATGATGGCGGCGAAAGGCGCGGTCTATCCGGTCTACGAATTGATGCGCGACGAAAAGGAAGCGTTCTCTCCGTCGGACTACCTTCCCGCGGTCGCCGGCTATTATACCGATCTGGCCGGCAACATGCTGTCGTTTCCGTTCAACGCCTCGACCCCGATGCTGTACTACAACAAGTCGATGTTCAGAAAGGTCGGCCTCGACCCCGAGACGCCGCCGGCGACATGGCCTGACGTCGGCGCCGCGGCGAAGCGGCTGGTCGCCGCCGGGGTGCCGTGCGGACTCACCACGTCGTGGCCGTCCTGGGTCAATGTCGAGAATTTCTCCGCCTATCACAACCTCCCGCTCGCGACCCGGGCGAACGGCCTCGGCGGGATGGATGCAGTACTGGTCTTCAACAATCCCGTCCTGGTTCGGCACATCGCCGAACTGGCGGAATGGCAGAAGACCAGGGTATTCGACTATGGTGGCCGCGCCACCGCCACGGAGCCGCGATTCCAGCGGGGCGATTGCGGTATCTTCGTCGGCTCCTCGGCGACCCGCGCCGATATCATCGCCAATTCCAAATTCGAGGTCGGTTACGGCCGGCTGCCGTTCTGGCCGGACGTCGCCGGCGCGCCGCAAAACACCATTATCGGCGGCGCGACGCTGTGGGTGCTGCGCGGCCGGCCGGCCGACGAATACAAAGGCGTCGCCAAGTTCTTCGCCTATCTGTCGCGCGCCGACGTGCAGGCCGCCTGGCATCAAAACACGGGCTATCTGCCGGTGACGCGCGCCGCCTACGAACTGACGCGCGCGCAGGGATTCTACGAACGCAATCCCGGCACGGCGATCTCGATCGAGCAGATGACCCTGAAGCCGCCGACCGACAATTCGCGCGGATTGCGACTGGGCTCCTTCGTCCTGATCCGCGACGTCATTGACGACGAGCTCGAACAGGCGTTCAGCGGCCGAAAGCCGGCGCAGGCGGCAATGGATTCCGCGGTCGAGCGCGGCAACAAGCTGCTGCGTCAGTTCGAACGGACCCAACCATGAGCGGCATCGGCCGTTGGCCGCGTCGATCGATGGCGCCGGAATATCGCGGGCAGCGCGGGGTTGGATCCGTGCTGAAACCGCTGATCATCGGCTGCGGTAGCTGTCGAGAACAGATGGAATACGCAGTGGACGACAAGCGAAGACTCCCCCGCAGCGACATCGAGGAACCGGCCCATGTTTCGTTCGGCGGGACGAGCCTCGGATGTGTGGTCCGCAACATCTCCGCAGACGGAGCCGCCATCGAGGTGGCGAACGCCGCCTACATCCCGGAGCGTTTTCGCCTGGTGATGATCGCCGGCGACGTGCGCCAGTGCCGCCTGGTCTGGATCAAGCAGAACCGCATCGGCGTGGCGTTCGAGGGGTAGCTCAGTTGCGCTGAACTCGGCGCCACCAGCCGCTACTGAGCAAGCTCTCGCTTATCCACGGGTGGAGGTCGGATCGCGAAGCGATCCAAGGGGGAGGGCTATCCGCCCAAGGCCACTCCACTAAGGTCTTCCATCCTGACCTGCACTATAGTTCTTGCCTTACCTGCATCCTGAATTATGCTGCCACAAGGTTCGGGGCCTGGCGCGCTCGTGCGAAGGTGGCGATGTCGCTTTCGGACGGGATGCTCGGTCACAAGAACAAATCACCGAACGACACCATCAAGGGGAGAACGCCATGTCCACGATCCGACGTTTGCCGCCGCTATCCCGGCGTGCGCTGCTGACCGGCGCCGCGGGCGCCGCCACCATTGCAGTCGCGCCGCGCTTCGCCACGCCCGCCATCGCGCAGACCTCGCCGCTCAAGGTCGGGCTGATGCTGCCCTACACCGGCACGTTCGCGAAGCTCGGCCAGTTCATCGACGACGGCTTCCGGCTGCGCGTCGAGCAGGCCGGCGGTAAGCTCGGCGGGCGTGATGTGACCTTCGTGCAGGTCGACGACGAGTCCAAGCCGGAGGCCGCCACCGACAACATGAATCGCCTGGTCGGCCGTGAGAAGGTCGACGTCGTGGTCGGCACCGTGCATTCCGGCGTCGCGATGGCGATGGTCAAGGTCGCGCGCGATAGCGGCACGCTGCTGATCATTCCCAACGCCGGCGCCAACGACGCCACCGGACCGGCCTGCGCGCCGAACATCTTCCGCACCTCGTTCTCGAACTGGCAGACCACCTTCCCGATGGGCAAGGTGATGGCGGACGCGGGCATCAAGAATGTCGTCACCATCACCTGGAAGTACACCGCCGGCGCCGAAATGGTCGGCGCCTTCGCGGAGAACTTCACCAGGAACGGCGGCAAGATCGTCGAGGATCTGACGCTGCCGTTCCCGCAGGTCGAATTCCAGGCGCTGATCACGCGCATCGCGCAGCTCAAACCCGACGCGGTGTTCAGCTTCTTCGCCGGCGGCGGCGCGGTGAAATTCGTCAAGGACTACGCCGCGGCGGGCCTCAACAAGACGATTCCGCTGTATGGCGCGGGCTTTCTCACCGACGGCACCATCGAGGCGCAGGGCGAGGCGGCCAACGGGATCAAGACGACGCTGCACTACGCCGACAATCTCGACAACCCCGCCAACGTCGCCTTCCTCAAGGCGTTCAAGGCCAAGACCCAGAAGGACGGCGACATCTACGCGGTGCAGGGCTTTGACGCCGCCGCGCTGCTCGATATCGGCCTCGGCGCGGTGAAGGGCGATGCCGGCGCGCGCGACACGATGATCAAGGCGATGGCGGCGGCCAAGATCGACAGTCCGCGCGGGCCGCTGTCGTTCAACAAGGCGCACAACCCGATCCAGAATATCTATCTGCGCGAGGTGAAGAACGGCCGCAACGAAATGGTGTCGATCGCGCAAGCCGCTGTCGACGACCCGGCGCGCGGCTGCAAGATGACGTGACACCAAGTGCAGCGTCATGCGCGGGCTCGACCCGCGCATCCATCTTCTTCGGAAGATGGATTGCCGGGTCGAGCCCGGCAATGACGGGGGCACGGGAGAGGGGTTGGAGCGGCAAAGCAACTAACAAGCACCGTCATTCCGGGGCGCGCGAAGCGCGAACCCGGAATCCATACTCCCTGACGGTGGTTATGGATTCCGGGTTCGCGAGTTGCGCTCGCGCCCCGGAATGACGAACGCGAGCGGAGTAATCGTGCAGTTAGGCCTTAAGCCATGGACCTGATCACCTTCGGCGTGCAGCTCCTGAATGCCGTCCAATACGGCATGGTGCTGTTCCTGGTCGCCAGCGGGCTAACGCTGGTGTTCGGCATTCTCGGCGTGATCAATCTCGCGCATGGCGCGTTCTACATGCTCGGCGCGTATCTGGCCTATTGGATCGCGCTCATGACCGGCAACTTTCTGGTCGCGCTGGTCGGCGGCGTCGCGATCGCTTTCGTGCTCGGGCTGGCGCTGGAAAGCGTATTCATCCGCTGGCTGTACGGCCGCGATCATCTGGCGCAGGTGCTGCTGTCGTTCGGGCTGATCCTGGTGATCGACGAGGCGCGGCAACTGCTGTTCGGCAAGGACGTGCATTCGGTGGCGCCGCCGGACTGGTTGTCCGGCTCGCTCCAGCTCACCGACAATCTGTCTTATCCAGTCTATCGCCTCGCGATATGCGTGTTCTGTCTGGCGGTCGCGGCGCTGATCTTTTTCGTGATCACCCGGACCAAGATCGGCATGATCGTCCGCGCCGGCGCCGAGAACCGCGAGATGACCCGGGTGCTGGGCATCGACTACGACAAGGTCAACCGCCTCGTCTTCGCCACCGGCATTGCGCTGGCCGCCCTCGGCGGCATCGTCACCGCGCCGATGTCGACGGTTTATCCGGGCATGGGTGACGGCATGCTGATCCTGAGCTTCGTGGTCGTGGTGCTCGGCGGCATCGGCTCGGTTGCCGGCGCCGCGGTCGGCGCGCTGCTGATCGGCTTCACCGACACCTTCGGCAAGGTGTTCTTCCCGAGCGTGTCCGGCATGCTGATCTATCTGCTGATGGCGATCGTCCTGCTGTGGCGCCCGAACGGCATTCTGGGCCGGCGGGAGGTGTGAGATGAAGCGTCTCTCCGCCCCCGCCGTCATGCCCGGGCTCGTCCCGGGCATCCACGAATCGACGCCTGCTTCGACGCAAGAACGTGGATGGCCGGGACGAGCCCGGCCATGACGAACGAAAGGACGAGCCTGATCCGATCAAGCGCACTGCCGGCAATCTGTCTGATCGCCGCACTCGCGCTGCCCTTCGTCGTGCCGGTGTACTACGTACAATTCGCCAGCAAGGCGCTGATTCTCGGCGTGCTGGCGATGGCGCTCAATCTGGTGGTCGGGCAGGGCGGGCTGGTGTCGCTGTGCCATGCCGCATTCTTTGGCCTGGCCGGCTACGTGCTGGCGCTGATGTCACCGAAATACGACGCGGCGTCGTTGCTCCTGACGTGGCCTGCCGCAGTGCTGGCGGCGAGTTTTGCCGCACTGGTGATCGGGGCGTTGGCGCTGCGCACCCGCGGCGTATACTTCATCATGGTGACGCTCGCTTTCGGTGAAATGCTGTTCTACCTGTTTCACGATGCCGACTTCGCCGGCGGCTCCGATGGCGCCTTCATCAACGTCAAGCCGGAATTGGTGATCGCGGGCGTCCGTCTGCTCGATCTCGACAAGCCGCTGACGTTCTACTTTCTCGTGCTCGGCGTCACCGTGGCGGCGATCGCGTTGCTGGTGACGGTGGTGCGCTCGCCGTTCGGCCACGCGCTGGCGGCGGCGCGCGACAATGAGCGCCGCGCCCGCGCGCTCGGCTTCCCGATCTTCCGCATTCGCCTCATCGCCTTCGTGCTGTCCGGTGCGCTCAGTGGCGTCGCCGGCTATCTCGCCGCGGTGCAGTTCGGCTTCGTCGCACCGCAGATGCTGGGCTGGCATCAGTCGGCGACGGTGCTGGTGATGGTGCTGATCGGTGGGCTCGGCACCGTGACCGGGCCGCTGATCGGTGCGCTGGTGCTGCTCGGGCTCGAGGAAGTGCTGAAAGCGAGCTTCGAGCACTGGAAACTGATCGAGGGCGTGATCGTGATCGCAATCGTACTGCTGCTGCCGAACGGCGTCCGCCAGCTTTGGCCGATGCTCGTGGGCGATCGCGAGCCGAAGTCCGTGCACGGCAAACAGACCACGCCGGCTCCGCGCCCGGCATCGGAGACCGGCCATGCCTGAACTCGGATTGCGCGCCGAACGGCTCGGCAAACGCTTCGGCGGCGTTCGCGCGGTCGCCGACGTGTCGGTCGACATCAAGCATGGCGAAATCCACGCGGTGATCGGGCCGAATGGTGCCGGCAAGTCGACGCTGATCAATCTGCTGTCGGGCGAACTCACCGCCAGCAGCGGCGAGATCCGACTCGGCGACGCCGACATCACCGGGCTCGCGCCGGACCGGCGCGCCCGCGCCGGAATTGGCCGCGCGTTTCAGAAGACCACGATCTTTCCGCGCTTCAGCGTGCACGAAAACGTTCGGCTCGCGGCGCAGGCGCGGTCGCGCGCCCCGCTGCGGATGTTCGGCGGGGCTTCGGCTGATCCCGCGGTGCAGCGCCGCACCTTGGAGGCGATCGGAAAGGCCGGGCTCGCCGGGCGCGAGGCGATCGTCGCCAATGTGCTCAGCCACGGCGAACAGCGCCAGCTCGAAATCGCGATGGTGCTCGCGACTAACCCTTCGATCATCCTGCTCGACGAGCCGCTCGCCGGCATGGGGCAAGCCGAAGCGCGCAGCATCATCGCGCTGATCGCGTCATTGCGCGAGCGCCATGCGGTGCTGATCGTCGAGCACGACATGGACGCGGTGTTCGAACTCGCCGACAGACTCACGGTGATGCAGGACGGCCAGGTGATCGCCTCGGGTTTGCCGCAAGACGTGCGCCGCCATCCCGCGGTGCGCGCGGCTTATCTCGGCAATCATGGAGACGCGGCATGACGGCGCTGCTGCGGGCCGAGCGGCTCGAGGCGTTCTACGGCGCGAGCCAGATCCTGCACGGCATCGACCTGTCGGTGGCGCGCGGCGAGCAGGTCGCACTGCTCGGCCGCAACGGCATGGGCAAGACCACGTTGCTGCGCGCGCTGATGGGGCTGGTACCGACCTGCCGAGGTCAGCGGCTTTTGTACGGCGATGATATCGCGGGCATTCCGCCCGATGCGATCGCGCGGCGCGGCGTCGCGTTGGTGCCGGAAGGCCGTGGCGTGTTCGGCGCGCTGTCGGTGGTGGAGAATCTCACCATGGCGGCGCGGCCCGGCCGCGACGGCCGCGCCACCTGGACTCTGCCGCGGATCTTCGAGCTGTTTCCGCGGCTCGCCGAGCGCCGCGGTCATGGCGGGCATCAACTCTCCGGCGGCGAGCAGCAGATGCTGACGATCGGCCGCGCGCTGATGACCAACCCGGATCTGCTGCTGATCGACGAAGCCACCGAAGGCCTGGCACCGCTGGTCGCGCAGGAAATCTGGCGCACCCTCGGAATCATCCGCGGCGAAGGCGTCGCCACGCTCGTGGTCGACAAGGATTTCCGCAGCCTGTCGGCGATCGCCGACCGCATGGTGCTGCTGGCGAAGGGCGTTGTCGTGTTCGACGGCGCGCCGGCGAAACTCGCCGCGCAGCCGGAGTTGTTGGAGCGGCATCTCGGGGTTTAGTTGCACACCCTCTCCCCACCCCGCCGTCATCCTGAGGCGCCGCCGCGCAGCGGCGGCCTCGAAGGATGAGCCTCAATCGCAGTGCTGGCCGCCGCATCCTTCGAGGCTCGCCCGTGCGGGCGAGCACCTCAGGATGACGGCGCTGCTACTTGTAGCGTCTTACACCGCCTCGTTCTTCAATCCGAACGCACACGCATCCCGGCACAGCACCGGCGACACCATTGCGGTCAACTTCGCCGCGGCCGCCTCGACCGTCAGGCCGGCAGTGTCGAGCACGCCGGAGGCGCGGGCGTAGAGCGGTTCGCGGCTCTGCAGGATGGTGCGCAGCTCCTGCATTGCGGCGCGGTCGTCGGCCATCGGCCGCAGGTCGCCCTGGCCGCGCACCCGCGCCATGTGCTCCTCGGGCTCGGCCTTCAGCCAGATGGTGTAGAACGACGACAGGATCTGATCGAAAGTAATCGCTTCGGAGACGATGCCGCCGCCGGTCGCCAGCACCATCAGTTCCTTGCGCGCCAGCAATTGCGCCAGCGCCGCCTGCTCCATGCGGCGAAAACCTTCCTGGCCGTACAGCGCGATGATCTCCGCCACCGACAAGCCGTTTTGACGTTCGATTTCCTTGTTCAGCTCGACGAAGGCCCAGCCGATCTTGTCGGCCAACATCCGGCCGAGCGTCGACTTGCCGGCGCCGCGCAGGCCGATCAAGGCGATGCCGTGAAACGCGTGTTCGCGCCTGGCGCCGGCGCCGAGACGTCCCATGCCGGACAGCACGTCCTTGGCGTGCGCGATCTGCACCGGCGTGGCGCGGCGGACCAGGTCGCGGATCACCGGCCAGTCGATCGACGGATCGCCGCTCGGCAGCAGATCTTCCAGCGGCGTGGCCAGCGCGTCGGACACCCGGCGCAGCAGCATGATCGAGACGTTGCCCTTGCCGCTTTCGAGCTGGGCGATGTAGCGTTCGGAGATCCCGGATACTTTGGCCAGCACCTTGCGCGACATCCCGCGCAACCCGCGCAACGTGCGGACACGCTGCCCGAGCTCCAGCAGGAAGCTGGCGTCGGATTCGGCGGACTGGGTCATGTCTGAAGCACGCTCATGAGAAGTTGAGCGGAATCATAGTGCCGCTGAGGATTGACAGCAACCCGGTCCGGTGGCTTCCTATGCATTATAATTCTAATGAACTATAATTCTAAAACTCAGGGAGGGCGCCATGACGGATGGCGGAGCCGCACAATGCACGGCATGACCGGGGCAGGGTCGTACAATGCGGTGAGCTGGTTGCTCGACCGCAACGTCGCCGAGGGGCGCGGCGACAAGCTGGCCTATACCGACACGGTTTCCGAGCTGAGCTATCGCGCGCTGCAAACGCAGACCTGCCGCGCCGCCAACCTGATGCGCCGCCTCGGCGTGCGCCGCGAAGAGCGGGTGGCGATGATCATGCTCGACACGGTGGAGTTTCCAGTGGTGTTTCTCGGCGCGATCCGCGCCGGGGTGGTGCCGGTGCCGCTCAATACGCTGCTGACGGCCGAGCAATATGCCTATGTGCTGGCGGATTGCCGCGCGCGTGTGCTGTTCGTCTCCGAAGCGCTGTATCCGGTGCTGAAGGACATTCTGTCCGGCCTGCCGGACCTCGCGCATGTCGTTGTCTCGGGCGGCGATGCGCACGGCCATCTGAAACTCGCCGACGAGTTGGCGCAGGAAAGCGACGCCTGCGAAACCGCCGCGACCCATGCGGAGGAGCCGGCGTTCTGGCTGTATTCCTCGGGCTCGACCGGGATGCCGAAGGGCGTGCGGCATCTGCACGCCAACCTCGCCGCCACCGCCGAGACCTATGCCAGGCAGGTGCTCGGCATCCGCGAGGACGACGTCGTGCTGTCGGCAGCGAAGCTGTTCTTCGCCTATGGGCTCGGCAATTCGCTGACCTTCCCGCTGTCGGTCGGCGCCACCACGGTGCTGAATTCGGAACGGCCGACGCCGGCGGTCGTGTTCAAGCTGATGCAGCGCTACAATCCGACGATCTTCTGCGGCGTGCCGACGCTGTTCGCCGCGATGCTGAACGACTCCGCACTGAAGAGCGAGGCCGCCGGTTCGCGACTGCGAATCTGCACCTCGGCCGGCGAAGCATTGCCGGAATCGGTGGGGCTAGCCTGGAAGGCGCGGTTCGGCGCGGACATTCTCGACGGCGTCGGCTCGACCGAACTGCTGCACATCTTCCTGTCCAATGCGCCCGGCGACATCAAATACGGCACCTCGGGCAAGCCCGTGCCGGGCTACAAGGTGCGGCTGGTCAACGAGACCGGCACCGAGGTCGCCGATGGCGAGGTCGGCGAATTGCTGGTCGATGCGCCGTCGGCCGGCGAGGGCTACTGGAATCAGCGCAGCAAGAGCCGCGCGACCTTCGAGGGCAACTGGACCCGCACCGGCGACAAGTACATCCGCGATGCGGATGGCCGTTACACCTTCTGCGGCCGCGCCGACGACATGTTCAAGGTGTCGGGCATCTGGGTGTCGCCGTTCGAGGTCGAGAGCGCGCTGATCACGCATCCGGCGGTGCTCGAAGCCGCCGTCGTGCCGGACGCCGATTTCGACGGCCTCTTGAAGCCGCGCGCCTATGTGGTGCTGCGCGAGGGCGTCGCTCCCGACGGGCTGTTCGAGGCGCTCAAGGACCACGTCAAGCAGAAGGTCGGGCCGTGGAAATATCCGCGCTGGATCGAAGTCGTGCCAAGCCTGCCGAAAACCGCCACCGGCAAGATCCAGCGCTTCAAGCTGCGCGAGGGTGCGCAGTGATCCGGCAAACTGCGCGCAGCCTTAGCTCCAAGCTCCGCCGTCATCCTGAGGCGCCGTCGCGCAGCGACGGCCTCGAAGGATGGGCGACGAGTCGCGTGCGGCCGCATCCTTCGAGGCTCGCCGAAGGCGGCAAGCACCTCAGGATGACGACTGTGGGGACGTGGGACGTAAGTTGGTTGGGAAAGCGTTCGTCATGACTTCGCTCGCGCCGCAAGGCCATCTCACCATCGGCGAGCACCAGCTCGAATATCGCATAATCGGGCCGTCTCCCGACGAGGCACCGACGCTGGTACTGCTACACGAGGGCCTCGGCTGCGTCGGGCTGTGGGGCGACTTTCCCGATAAGCTGGCGGCTGCGACCGGTGCCGGCGTGTTCGTGTATTCGCGCGCCGGTTACGGCCAGTCGAGTCCGGCCGCGCTGCCGCGCAAGGTCGACTACATGCACCGCGAAGCACTCGACGTGCTGCCGCAGTTGCTCGATTCGATCGGCTTTCGTCGCGGCCTGCTGATCGGCCATTCCGACGGCGCCTCGATCGCGGCGATCTATGCAGGCGGCGTGCCGGATCATCGCGTTCGCGGTGTCTCGCTGATCGCGCCACATTTCGTCGTCGAGGACATTTCGGTCCAATCGATCGCGGAGATCAAGACCGCCTATGAGACCACCGAACTGCGTGCCAAGCTGGCGCGTTGGCACAGCGACGTCGACAACGCCTTCTATGGCTGGAACGGCGCGTGGCTCGATCCGGCGTTCCGCGCCTGGGACATTTCCGATCACCTCGCCTACATCCGCGTGCCGCTGCAGATCGTGCAGGGCGCCGACGATCAGTACGGCACGCGGCGGCAGATCGAGATCGCCGAGGCCGAGTGCTACTGCCCGGTCGAGACGGTGATCCTGCGCAACACTGGCCACGCGCCGCATCGCGAGGCCGCCGAGGCGACGCTGGGTGCCGTTGCGGATTTCGCCAATCGCCTTCTGCAGGGCCACGGCGAGGCCGCACACGGGCAAGCCGCTTGATCCAAAGCTGCAACAAAATGCATGTATTTGATGGCGGGCGCTAGACGCCGGCGATAATGTGCATTATAATGCACATCAATCAAGTCTAGGGAGGGACCGCATGGCCGGGGAGGATCGCGTTCTTGCGAACGGAGCGAGCCGGATCGACTTTCAGACCGATCCGTCGCGCTATCGGCACTGGAAGCTCGCGGTCGACGGCGAGGTTGCGACCCTCACTATGGACGTCGACGAAAACGGCGGCCTGTTCGAGGGCTATCAGCTCAAGCTGAATTCCTACGACCTCGGCGTCGACATCGAGCTTGCCGACGCGATGCAGCGGCTGCGCTTCGAGTATCCGCAGGTGAAGGTGATCCTGCTGCGCTCCGGCAAGAACCGGGTGTTCTGCGCCGGCGCCAACATCCGGATGCTGGCCGGCGCTACCCACGCGCATAAAGTCAATTTCTGCAAATTCACCAACGAGACCCGCAACGGCTTCGAGGATTCCTCCGAGCATTCCGGCCAGCGTAGCATCGCGGTGATCAACGGCACTGCGGCCGGCGGCGGTTATGAACTGGCGCTCGCCGCCGATCACATCATTCTGGCCGACGACGGCTCGGCCTCCGTGGCGCTGCCGGAAGTCCCGCTGCTCGCGGTATTGCCCGGCACCGGCGGGCTGACGCGGGTGGTCGACAAGCGCAAGGTGCGCCGCGATCGCGCCGACTTCTTCTGCACCATCGAGGAAGGCATCAAGGGCAAGCGTGCCGTGCAGTGGCGGCTGGTCGACGAGATTGCGCCGAACAGCAAACTGGACGGCATCGCCGCGGACCGCGCCAAGCAATTTGCCGCCTCGTCATCGCGCAACGCCACTGGCCCAGGCATTGCGCTGACGCCGCTGTCGCGCAGCTTCCACGATGCCGGCCTGCGCTACAAATTCGTCGGCGTCGATCTCGACCGCGACGCGCGCATCGCCACGCTCTCGATCGCGGGACCCGACGCTGCTCCGCCCGCCGACATCGACGGCCTGATCGAACAAGGCGCGTCGACCTGGTCGCTGCAGGTCGCGCGCGAACTCGACGACGCGATTTTGCATCTGCGCATCAACGAACTCGGCATCGCGATGCTGGTGTTCAAGTCGCACGGCGACAGCGAATTGGTGCTGGCGCACGACGCCTTCCTCGAGGCCAACAAGGCGCACTGGCTGGTCAACGAGATCCGGCATTACTGGAAGCGCGTGCTGAAGCGCGTCGACGTCACCTCGCGCACGCTGGTGACGCTGGTCGAGCCGGGCTCGTGCTTCGCCGGCACGCTGGCCGAACTCGTGTTCGCCGCCGACCGCTCCTACATGCTGATCGGAACGCGGCAGGGCGATAACCGCGCCGCGCCGCAGCTCACATTGAGCGCGATGAATTTCGGTCCCTATCCGATGAGCCACGGCTTGACCCGGCTGCAGTCACGCTTCCAGTCCGACGGCGATGAGTTGGCTCAGGCGCAAGCGAAGATCGGCGAGCCGCTCGACGCCGAAGCCGCCGACGAACTCGGTCTCGTCACCTTCGCGCTCGACGACATCGACTGGGACGACGAGGTCCGCGTCTTTCTCGAGGAGCGCGCCTCGTTCTCGCCCGACAGCCTCACCGGCATGGAAGCCAACCTGCGCTTCGTCGGCCCGGAGACGATGGAGTCGAAGATCTTCTCGCGCCTCACCGCCTGGCAGAACTGGATCTTCCAACGCCCCAACGCCGTCGGCGAGGACGGCGCACTGCGCCGCTACGGCACCGGCCAGAAGGCGCAATTCGACATGACGCGGGTGTAGCAACACGCTCTGCGTCATCCTGAGGTGCGCGCCGCCGTCAGCGCGCCTCGAAGGATGCGAGATGAAACGCGGTGGTCGCACCCTTCGAGGCCCGCGCCGGGTGGCACGGGCACCTCAGGGTGACGGCGTCAGAACGGCAAGCAGAGACCCAGGGAGCACGCCATGAACATCATGAACGTCGACTACTCGACCAAGATTCCGAATAACGTCGATCTCGCCTCCGATCGTCAGGTGCTGAAGGCCTTGGAAGGCTGGCACCCGGGATACATCGACTGGTGGAACGACATGGGCCCCGAGGGCTTCCAGCAGTCGCTGGTGTATCTACGCACGGCCTATTCGGTCGATCCGCGCGGCTGGGCGAAATTCGACTACGTCAAGATGCCGGATTATCGCTGGGGCGTTCTGCTGGCGCCACAGGAGGAGAACCGTAAGATCCCGTTCGGCGAACATTACGGCGAGCCGGCCTGGCAGGAAGTCCCCGGCGAGTATCGTGCGATGCTGCGCCGCCTGATCGTGATCCAGGGCGACACCGAGCCGGCCTCGGTCGAGCAGCAGCGCCATCTCGGCAAGACCGCGCCGTCGCTCTACGACATGCGCAACCTGTTCCAGGTCAATGTCGAAGAGGGGCGCCATCTGTGGGCGATGGTGTATCTCCTGCAGAAGTATTTCGGCCGCGACGGCCGCGAGGAGGCCGACGATCTGTTGCGCCGGCGCTCCGGCGACGCCGATTCGCCGCGGATGCTCGGCGCCTTCAACGAAGCGACGCCGGACTGGCTGTCGTTCTTCATGTTCACCTATTTCACCGATCGCGACGGCAAGATGCAGTTGCACTCGCTGGCGCAATCGGGCTTCGATCCGTTGTCGCGCACCTGCCGCTTCATGCTGACCGAAGAAGCGCATCACATGTTCGTCGGCGAGACCGGCATCACCCGCATCATCCAGCGCACCTGCGACGCGATGCGCGAGGCCGGCATCAGCGACCCGACGGACATTGCGAAAGTCCGCGCGCTCGGCGTCATCGATCTGCCGACGATCCAGAAGAAGCTCAATCTGCACTACACGCTGTCGCTCGATCTGTTCGGCTCGGAAGTTTCGACCAACGCCGCCAACGCCTTCAACTTCGGCATCAAGGGCCGCTACCACGAGACCCAGATCGACGATGATCACCAGCTCAAGAATTCGACGTATCCGGTGCTGAAATTCGTCGACGGCGAGATCAGGCGCGTCGACGAGCCGGCGCTGACCGCGCTCAACATGCGGCTGCGCGACGACTACTCGCAGGATTGCGTCAAGGGCCTGCTGCGCTGGAACAAGGTGATCACCACCGCCGGCTACGACTATGCGCTGACGCTGCCGCACGTCGCCTTTCACCGCGCCATCGGCGAGTTCAAGGACGTTCACGCGACGCCCGAAGGCATCCTGATCGACGGTGCGACCTGGGACAAGCGCAAGGACGAGTGGCTGCCGTCCACCGACGACGGCGACTTCATCGCCAGCCTGATGCAGCCGGTGAGCGACCCCGGCGCCTACGCCCCGTGGATCTCGCCCCCCAAAGTCGGCATCGACAACAAGCCCGGCGATTTCGAATATGTGAAGATCGAGACCTGAGCGCCTCGCGTCCCCGCCGGGGCGGCTGGTCTGCCGCCCCTCGGGCTTCATCGGAGGATTTGCCAGCGAAGTCTTGGAGGCGGGCGTCCGCGCGTTGCGGAGACACGAACGAAGCGCCCGCGCTCCAGTGGCAGATCCGGCCGTCCGCACGCGCGGGGAAAATGGCGCACCCGACACGATTCGAACGTGTGACCTTTGCCTTCGGAGGGCAACGCTCTATCCAGCTGAGCTACGGGTGCTTCGACTGATCCTGTAGCCGATCGTGGGCGGGACGGCAACGGGCGAGAAAAGCCGCCGGATTTCAGGGGCCTCGGACCACGGGCGGGCGGTACCGCCTGGCGAATCGTCCGAACGCTGCGTTGCCGGGCAGGAGGCGGGCGTGGCGGTGCGGCGTAGCCTGGCATGCGTCCGGTGTGCGCCGACCCGCTGGCCGGTCCGGGCCGGGTTCACGCCGGAACGATTTCCTTGCCGATCGGCCAGAGCGCGATTCCGGCGAGCTTCACGTGCGCCCAGGCGAACGGGATGCCGATGATGGTCACCGCGAGCAGGATCGCGGTGATCAGGTGCCCGAGCGCCAGCCACCAGCCGGCGAAAACCAACCAGATGATATTGCCGAGCAGACCCAGCGGGCCGGTGCCGACATCCTCGCGCCCTGTCACGGTTTCGCGCGGCACCGCCATCTGGCCGAACGGAAACAGCGTATAGGCGGCGATGCTGAAGGACGCCCGCGCCCATGGCAGCCCGATGATCGTGATTGCCATAATGATCGCGGCGATCGCCCAGCCTGCCGCCATCCAGAAGCCGCCGAGTGCGATCCAGAGAATGTTGAGAAGCAGAGAGACCGGCGACATCTGGCGGTTCTTTCGGGGCGGGCGGTGGATGTTGCGCGCGAGTGTCGCCTATTCGCAGGGACATCGTCCAGTCCATCTGCGGGCATCGATACAGCGAAGCCGCCCCGTTTGCGTTGGCCCTGCACCTTCTGCGCCTTCTCACCGTGCCGCGACAGCATGATCGAACGCGTTCACGGGCCGTCATGCGCGCGCCGCAAATGCTCCGACCTGCGCGGCATCGCGAAACGCAAATTCGCCATCGTGGCGGCGAATTGCGGTCAAAGCCGTCGGCCAGTCTGCGCTCACGAAGACAAAGGAACGTTCGCTTGCCCTATACTGTCACGGCGACCCGACAAGATGAAAAAATGCAGAGTGTGCGTAACAGTTCGCTGATCGCGCTCGCCAAGGCCCGGGTTTGGGAGAGCGAAGGCTGGCGCGTGATGATCGCGACGCCGGACGGCCGCCAACACGACATCGCGCAGCTCGACGAACTCACCGCATTCAAACCGGAGAAATTGACGGCGCTGTCCACGATCCTTCCCGCGGATGAGGCCGTGTCCCCCAAGGCCGACACGGTCGACCTTGCTGCGGCCGACAGCCCTGGGTTCCACATTGCGGAGATGCACGGGCCGTGGCCCGACGGGGTCCACGGCCCGTGGCGTCCCCATAGTCAGGACACGGCGACTGTACAGACGGAGGAACTGCTGTCTTCGTAACTGAGGACGTGGTCGCAGTTCCTGCAGCGAAACACCAAAACCCGCCGTCGATGTTGCAGACTCGGCAGACATCCGATCTGCGACATTGCTTCTGAGCAGTTGGGGCACACGGGAACGCCGTCGCGGTTCATGTCGGACAATCTCGGTAGTTGAAAGCCGCAGCCGAACCCTCGGCCGACCGAGTAGTTGAGTAGAACGCCGCGTAACAGCTGCGATCTCGTGGCCGCAATCATGCCATATCGAATCCGTCCATTTCATGTCGGTGCGGCCGCCCTGGTAGTCTCAACAGGCCGCCGCCCGCGTTGTGAATGAGCGAGCCTTATGCAGCCGCGCCTATGCCTCGGCGACCGCGTCACCCCAGGGTTGCGCGACTTCGACCGCGCCACTGTTCTCGGCACCTTCGCGCAGGACGACACTCGGGCAGGCGAATTTCATCGGGAAGGTCTGCCCCCGCGCTTCCTCGTAGTCGAAGCGCTGCGCCAGCGCGTCGCGTGTCGCCTGCGGCAGCCTCACGTCGCCGATCACGACCGCGCCTTCGCTGGCGTCGATCCGCGGCTGATGGATCGCCGCATCGAGATCCATGCCGTAGTCGATCACGAACGATAGCATCTGCGTCACCGCCGGCAGAATGCGCCGGCCGCCCGACGCGCCGAGCGCGAGCCTGCGGCCGTCGGCGGCCTGCGCCAGCACCGGCGTGTAGTTGGTGAGGCAGCGCTTGCCGGGCGCCAGCGAATTCGGGCGGCCCGGCTCGGGATCGAACCACATGATGCCGTTGTTCATCATGATGCCGCTGCTCGGCAGTTCGAATTTCGAGCCGAAGGTCGACAGCAGCGTCTGCGTCACCGCCGCCATGTTGCCGTGGCGATCGACCACCGAGAAATGCGTGGTGCAGGCCGGCGCCAGATGTTCGGCGCCGAGCGCGCGGCGGCCGTCGGCGTCGCCCATGTCGCGCAGCCGCTCGGCATAGGCCGATTGCAGCGCCAGCGCGTAGGTGGCATAGGCCTCCGCATCCGGGGCGCCGCCGTTGGCGTGCAGATTCTGCTGCAGCAGGCGCAGCGTATGCGCCAGCGTCGGACCGGCGGTGAGTTCGGGCGTGGCATACACCGTGCCGCCGCGATACGGGATCTGCAGCGGCTCGCGCAGATGCGCACGGAACGCGGCGAGGTCGTCGACGGTCAACGAGCCGCCATTGGCTTTGATGTCGGCGGCGATGCTGCGCGCCAGCTCGCCCTCGTAGAAATCGCGCGGACCTTGTGCCGCGAGTTGTGCCATCGCCGCCTGCAGCCGCTGCTGCGGCATCTGGACCTTCGCCTTGATGCCCCATGGCGCATGCGGCGGCAGGCCGTCGATCAGATAGGAGGCCGCGCTCGACTCGTAACGGCGCAGATCCGCGGCGACGCTGCCGATCATCAGCGTCGTCCACCAGTCGATCGCGAGGCCTTCGCCGGCGAGCGCGATGCTCGGCGCAATCAGTTCCTTCCACGGCAATTTCGCGTGGCGGCGATGCGCTTCCTCCATGCCGGCGACGACGCCGGGCACCGCGACCGAGCCCGGTCCGTGCAGGTTGCGATCATCCTTCACCCGCGGCCACGGAAACAGATCGGACGCGGCGCCCGCGCCGGTCAGCGGATAGTCCTCGGTGCGCAGGCTGAGAGGCGCGCACATGCCGTAGTCGATCACTTCGTATGTGTCCTCGGCGGCGCGATACAGCACCATGGCGCCGCCGCCGCCGATCCCGCTCATCCACGGCTCCAGCACACCCAGCGCAAACGTGGTCGCGATCACCGCATCGACGCAGTCGCCGCCCGCCGCCAGCACCTCGGCGCCGACCTCCGCCGCCTTGCGCGACTGGGCGGCGACGATGCCGCCCTTGGACACGACGGCGGGCTTGCGGAATTGCTGCAGGTTGCTGAACTGGTCGGCCATGGCGGGCTGTTGCTTTCGTTGATGTCTTCGAGGATGGCGAGGCCGCGCGCGCGGCGGTCCGGCATCAAACACAGCAACCAGCGCGCCGGCAATCCTCACGCGCGGAACCCTGCCTTGCGCGGAGACTCAGCCTGCGTCGCCGATCCGATAGCCGATGCCGGGCTCGGTCAGGATGATCCGCGGCTCGTCGGCATGCGCTTCGATCTTCTGGCGCAACTGGCCGATATAGACCCGCAGATATTGCGTGTCCGAGGTGTGCGCCGGTCCCCACACCGCTGCGAGAATCTGCCGGTGGGTGACGACGCGGCCGGCGTGCCGCACCAGGAAGGCCAGCAGTTCGAATTCCTTCGGCGTCAGCTTGATCTCGTCGCCGTCGCGGGTGACGCGGTGGCGAACTGCGTCGATCTCGATGCCGCCGACCGACAGCGCGGCGGGCTCGGCGTTGCGCTGCATCCGGTGGCGTAACGCTGCGCGCATCCGCGCCATCAGTTCGCCGGAGTTGAACGGCTTGTTGACGTAGTCGTCGGCGCCGAGGTCGAGCGACTCGATCTTCTCGGCTTCGCGCTCGCGCGCGGACAGGACCAGGATCGGCAGATCCGACCAGGCGCGGACCTGCCGGATGACGTCCTTGCCGTCGCCGTCGGCGAGGCCGAGATCGAGCAGCACAATGTCGGGCGCATCCGCGGCGACCCGCTTGATCGCCTCGGTGACGGTCGCGGCGTGCGAGACGTCGTAGCCGTTGGCTTCCAGCGCCGGCTTGAGAAAGCGCAGGATCGCCGGTTCGTCGTCGACCACCAGCACGCGCGATTTCACGCTCATGGCTGCGGCGTCTCCTGTGTCCTGTCGCGCATGAAGGTGAGCACGAAGCGCGTGCCGTGCCCGTTCGCGACGGGGCTGAGCGCGGACACCGCGCCGCCATGCGCTTCCATGATTCCCTTGGCGATGGCCAGTCCCAATCCGACGCCCTGGCCGCGACTCGAGGACGGCGCGGTGCCGCTGGCGCTGCGCACGAAGCGATCGAAGATGCGCGGCAGATCGGCCACGGCAACGCCCGGGCCGTCGTCGGTGACGCGCAGCTTCACCGATGACGCGTCGTTCTCGGCGTCGATCAGGATGTGCGACGTTGGCGGCGTGTGCGCAACGGCATTGGCGACGATGTTGCCGAGCGCCTGTTCGACCAGCGCCGCGTCGGCCCGCACCAGCGGACTATCGGCCGGGCAGTCGAGGTCTATGTGTTGCGCCGCGCCGCGCCGCCGTGCCGCTTCGATCACGCGTGCGGCGATCTCGCGCAGATCGACCCAGTCGCGGCGCAGTTCGAGCGCGCCGGATTCGATCCGGGTGATCGACAACAGGTTGCGCACCATCTCGTCGAGGCCTTCGGCCTCCTCGCGGATATTGGCGAGCAGGTCGCGGGTCGCGGCGTCGTCGAGCTTGTCGCCAAAGGTGGACAGACTGGTGGCCGAGCCGAGGATCGAGGACAGCGGTGTGCGGAAGTCGTGCGAAATCGAAGCCAGCAAGGTGTTGCGGACGCGCTCGGTCTCGGTCGCCGTCCGCGCCCTCACCATGTCGCGCGTCAATGCGGCGCGCTCCAGCGCGGCCGCGGTCTGTTCGGTGAGTGTATCGAGCAGTGCCTGGGCCTCGGAGTCGAGCGCAGCGCTGTCCTTCTTCTGCATCACGCCGATCACGCCGTAGGTGGTGGCGCCGGTGCGCACCGGCAGGAAACGCCACGGCACGATCGGCAGCGTGCCGGTGTCGAAGCCGGCGGGTTCATTGTGGGTGAAGGCCCAACGTGCCGCCATCATCGCCGCCTCGTCGAGTGCGTCCTCCGGCGGCCAGGCTGCGGCCAGCACCAGATCGTCCTCGCGCGGCAGCATCACCATCACCGGGCGGCCCAGGCTGGCGTGGATTTCGCTCGCCGCGCCTTCGGCGATATCATCGCTGGTGGCGAGCCCCGACAACCGGCGGGTGAACTCGTAGAGTCTCCGCATCGCCCGAACCCGGCCTGCGGAGATCCGCGCTTGATCACGCAGCCGGCCGGCAAGCGTCGCGGCGACGATCGCGACCACCAGATACATCAGCAGCGCCAGCAGTTCGTAGGGCTCCGCGACGGTGAAGGTGTAGAGCGGGGCGATGAAGAAGAAATTGTAAGTGAAGAACGACAGCACCGAGGCGAAGATCGCCGGGCCGACACCGGACTTCACCGCGCTGAACAGCACCGCCATCAGGAACACCACCGACAGGCTCGCCGTCGGGATCGCCTGTGCGAACGCCTTGCCGACCGCCACCGCGCCGGCGACCGCGACGGTCGCATAGACAAAATGCGCCGGCTTGGACGCATTCAGCCGTGCCGCGAGCGAGCGGCTGTCGCGTTCGGCGGGTTCCCCCTGCACCGGCACCAGATGGATGGCGATGTCGGTCGAGCGCTGCATCAATTGCTGCGGCAGCGAGCCCGCGAGCCATTGCCGCAGCGCGCCGCCGCGGGCGCGGCCGATCACCATCTGGGTGACGTTTTCGAAACGGGCGAAGCGCAGCAGCTCGTCGGGAATGTCGTTGCCGGTCAGCGTATGGGTCTCGGCGCCGAGACTCTCGGCGAGCTTCAGCGCCTCGTCGATCTGCCGGCGCGCCGCGGAGTCGGGATTGACGCCGGAGCGTTCGACCGTCACCGCGATCCACGGCGCGTCCATCAGGTCGGCGAGCCGCTTGGCGGTGCGCACCACGCCGGGCGAGCCGGTGTCCGGACCGACGCAGGCGAGGATGCGCTCGCCGGCGGCCCACGGCCCTTCGATCGCGTGCGCCTGCATCCGCTCGACCAAAGCGGCGTCGACCCGCTCGGCGGCGCGGCGCATCGCCAGTTCGCGCAGCGCGGTGAGATTCTGCGGCTTGAAGAAGCTCTCGACCGCGCGCGCCGCGGTGTCCTGGACGTAGACCTTGCCCTGGGCGAGGCGTTTCAGCAGTTCGTCCGGCGGCAGGTCGACCAGCACGATCTCGTCGGCACGGTCGAACGCCTTGTCGGGCACCGTCTCGCGCACGCGGATCTTGCTGATCTTCAGCACGACGTCGTTGAGGCTTTCGAGATGCTGGATGTTCAGCGTGGTCCAGACGTCGATGCCGGCGGCGAGCAGTTCGTCGATGTCCTGCCAGCGCTTCGGATGGCGGCTGCCCGGCACGTTGGTGTGGGCGTATTCGTCGACCAGCAGCAACGAAGGCTTGCGCGCCAGCGCGCCGTCGAGGTCGAATTCGCGCATCACCCGGTTGCGATAAACGATCGGGTGCCGCGACAGCACTTCGATGCCCTGCAGCAAGTGTTCGGTCTCGAGCCTGCCATGGGTCTCGATCAATCCCGCCACCACGTCACGGCCGCCATCCCGCTCGCTGCGCGCAGCAGACAGCATCGCATAGGTCTTGCCGACGCCGGGCGCGGCGCCGACAAAGATCTTGAGCCGGCCGCGCCCTTCCTTGCCGGCGAGGGCCAGCAGGGCGTCGGGTGAAGCGCGTGCGGTGGCGGTCGAGGTCGACATCAGGAGCCCGGCTGGTTCTGTGCCTGCATCTTATCGAGGGCCAGGTTTAATTTCAGTACGTTGACGCGCGGCTCGCCGAGGACGCCGAGATCGCGGCCGGTGGCCTGGCTTTCCACCAGGGCGCGCACCCTGGCTTCGGGCAGATTGCGGGCTTTGGCGACGCGCGGCACCTGGAACAGCGCCGCCTCCGGCGAGACGTCGGGATCGAGGCCGCTGCCGGAGGTGGTCACGAGATCGACCGGGACCGCCGCGCCGGGATTTTCCTGCTTGAGCGCCGCCATGTCGCTCGCAAGCCGGTCGGCGAGCGCCTTGCTGGTCGGGCCGAGATTGGAGCCCATCGAGTTGGCGGCATTGTAGGGGGCAGGTACCGACTTGGCCGGATCCTGCGGATCCGGCGCGGTGGTCGCAGACGGCCGGCCGTGGAAGTACTTGGGCTCGGTGAACGATTGGCCGATCAGCGCGGAGCCGATCACCTGGTTGTTCTGCGTGATCAGGCTGCCATTGGCCTGGGTCGGGAAGGCGACCTGCGCGATGCCGGTCATCGCCAGCGGATAGATCAGGCCGGTGAGGCAGGCGAGCGCTGCGAACGACACGATCGCGGGACGGATTTCTTTCAACATGGCGTCACCTTTTCGGGTTCAGGCGAGATGCAGGGCGGTCACCGCGAGATCGATGACCTTGATTCCGATGAACGGCAGCACCAGGCCGCCGAGGCCGTAGATCAGCAGATTGCGCCGCAGCAGCGCCGCCGCGCCGACGGGGCGATAGGTCACGCCCTTCAGGGCCAGGGGGATCAGCGCGATGATGATCAGCGCGTTGAACACGATCGCCGACAGGATCGCGCTCTGCGGCGTCGACAGCCCCATCACGTTGAGCGCGCCGAGTTGCGGGTAGAACGCCACGAACATCGCCGGGATGATGGCGAAATATTTGGCGACGTCGTTGGCGATCGAAAAGGTGGTCAGCGCACCGCGCGTCATCAGAAGCTGTTTTCCGATCTCCACCACCTCGATCAGCTTGGTCGGGTCGGAGTCGAGGTCCACCATGTTGCCGGCCTCGCGCGCCGCCTGGGTGCCGCTCTGCATCGCCACGCCGACGTCGGCTTGCGCCAGTGCGGGGGCGTCGTTGGTGCCGTCGCCGCACATCGCGATCAGCCGGCCGTTGGCCTGCTCGCTGCGGATGTAGCGCAGCTTGTCCTCGGGGGTGGCCTGCGCGATGAAGTCGTCGACGCCGGCTTCCGAGGCGATCGAGGCCGCGGTGACCGGATTGTCGCCGGTGATCATCACCGTCTTGATCCCCATCCGGCGCAGCGCCGCGAAGCGCTCCTTGACGTCCGGCTTGACCACGTCCTTGAGGTGGATGACGCCGAGCAGCCGACCGCCTTCCGCCAGTCCAAGCGGTGTTCCGCCGGCGCGGGCGATGCGGTCGACCGCCGCGCGGAACGCCGGCGGCTCGGCGATATCGGCGCCGGATTCGTCGCGGACGAATTTCAGGATCGAATCGACCGCACCCTTGCGCAGGTTGCGCCCGTCGAGATCGACGCCGGACAGCCGCGTCATCGCCGAGAACGCGATGAAACTCGCGGCGCCGGGCACCGCAACGTTGGCGAGGCCGTGCTTCTCTTGCGCCAGCGTCACGATCGAGCGGCCTTCCGCGGTCTCATCGGCCTGGCTCGCCAGCAGCGCGGCCTCCGCCGCCTCGGTGTCGCTGACGCCCGGCACCGGGATGATTTCCGAGGCCAGGCGATTGCCGAAGGTGATGGTGCCGGTCTTGTCGAGCAGCAGCGTATCGATGTCGCCGGCGGCCTCCACCGCGCGACCGGACATCGCCAGCACATTGAAGCGCACCAGCCGGTCCATGCCGGCGATGCCGATCGCCGACAGCAGCGCGCCGATCGTGGTCGGGATCAGCGTCACGAACAGCGCCACCAGCACGATCACCGAGATCGAGCCGCCGGCGTAGGTCGCGAAACTCGGAATGGTCACGGTGGCGAACACGAAGATGATGGTGAGGCCGACCAGCAGGATGTTGAGGGCGATCTCGTTCGGCGTCTTCTGGCGCTCGGCGCCTTCGACCAGTCCGATCATGCGGTCGAGAAACGACGAACCGGCCGCCGCGGTGATCTTCACGACGATGCGGTCCGAGATCACATTGGTGCCGCCGGTGACCGCAGAGCGGTCGCCGCCGGATTCGCGGATCACCGGGGCGGATTCGCCGGTCACTGCGGCCTCGTTGACCGAGGCGATGCCTTCGATGATGTCGCCGTCGCCCGGGATGGTGTCGCCTGCCTCGCACAGCACCAGGTCGCCGACCTTGAGATGTTCGGCGGCGACGCCCTCGTAGAGCTCGTGATTGTCCGGCATCAGCAGCCGCTTGGCGACCGTGGAGGCCCGGGTCTGGCGCAGGGTGTCGGCCTGCGCCTTGCCGCGGCCTTCGGCGACGGCTTCGGCGAAATTGGCGAACAAGATCGTGAACCACAGCCAGATGGTGATCTGAAGGTCGAAGCCGAGACTGCCGTTGCCGGCAACGATGTTGCGGATCGTCAGGATCGTCGTGAGCACTGTGACGACTTCGAGGACGAACATCACCGGGTTCTTGATCAGGGTCCGCGGATCGAGCTTGACGAAGGCGTGACCGATCGCGGGGAGCAGGATCGCCGGATCGAGCATGGCCGAGGCGGCGGTCCGTTTGCGGAGTTTCGCTTGCATGGATGTGTCTCCGGATTAGTAGGCGGTGCCGTTCAGCATCGCGAGATGCTCGACGATGGGGCCGACGGCGAGCGCCGGAAAGAAGGTGAGGCCACCGACGATCAGAATGACGCCGACGAGTAGCCCGACGAACAACGGGCCGCTGGTCGGGAAGGTGCCTGCCGTGGCGGCGACCGATTTCTTGCCCGCCAGCGAGCCGGCGATGGCCATCGCCGGGATGATCATCCAGAACCGCCCGAGGAACATCGCGATCGAGCCGGCGAGATTGTAGAACGGCGTGTTGCCGGTCAGGCCGCCGAACGCCGAGCCGTTGTTGGCGGCCTGCGAGGTGAAGGCGTAGAGCACTTCCGAGAAGCCGTGCGGCCCGGCATTGGCCATCGACGCCACCGCCGGCGGATACACCACGGCGATCGCGGTGAAGCCGAGCATCAACAGCGGCAGGATCAGGATCGCGAGCATCGCCATCTTGACCTCGCGCGCCTCGATCTTCTTGCCGACATATTCCGGCGTGCGGCCGACCATCAGTCCGGCAAGAAAGATCGTGATGATCACGAACAGCAGCATGCCGTAGAGTCCGGCGCCGACGCCGCCGATCACGATTTCGCCGAGCTCCATGTTGATGATCGGGATCATGCCGCCGAGCGCGGTGAAGCTGTCGTGCATCGCGTTGACGGCGCCGCACGAGGCCGCGGTGGTGATCGCCGCGAACAGCGCCGAGGCGGCGATGCCGAAGCGGACCTCCTTGCCTTCCATGTTTCCACCGGCAAGACCGGCCGCCTGCAGGATCTGCGTGCCGTTGGCTTCGGCCCAGTAGCAGACCGCGACGCCGGCGATGAACAGAACGCCCATCGCGGCCAGGATCGCCCAGCCCTGGCGCTGATCGCCGACCATCCGGCCGAACACATTGGTGAGTGCCGCGCCGAGCGCGAAGATCGACAGCATCTGCAGGAAGTTCGACAGCGCGGTCGGGTTCTCGAGCGGATGCGCGGCGTTGGCGTTGAAGAAGCCGCCGCCATTGGTGCCGAGCATCTTGATCGCGACCTGGGAGCCCACCGGCCCGAGCGCGATCGTCTGCCTGCCGCCTTCGAGCGTGGTCGCGTCGATAGACGGCCCCAGCGTCTGCGGCACACCCTGCCAGACCAGAAAGAGGGTGAAGACGATGCAGATCGGCAGCAGCACGTAGAGCGTGCAGCGGGTGACGTCGACCCAGAAATTGCCGATGGTCTTCGCCGAGGCGCGGGCGAAGCCGCGGATCAGCGCCACCGCCAGCACGATGCCGGTGGCGGCGGACAGGAAGTTCTGCACCGTCAGCCCGAACATCTGGGTGAGATACGACAGCGTGCTCTCGCCGCCGTAGTTCTGCCAGTTGGTGTTGGTGAGGAACGAGACCGCCGTGTTGAGCGCGAGATCCGGTGCCACCGCGCCTTGCTCCGCCGGGTTCAGTGGCAGCACCGCCTGCAGCCGCAGCAGCAAATACAGCAGCACGAAGCCGGCGGCGTGAAACAGCAGCATCGCCAACGTATAGGTCAGCCAGTGCTGCTCGCGCTGCGGGTCGACGCCGGCGAGGCGGTACAGACCGGTTTCGACCGGCCTGAGCACGAACGACAGCGGCGTGGTCTGGCCGTCGAAAACGTGGGTGAGATAGGCGCCGAGCAACGGCGTCAGCGCGACGATGATCGCGCAGAACAGCGCGATCTGGGTCCATCCAATCAGTGTCATCGCAGCCCCCTAGAAGCGTTCGGGGCGCAACAGCGCGGTGACGAGATAGATCAGCAGCGCGGCGCTGACCGATGCGGCGAGAACATAGTCGAACGACATCATTGCGCTCCTTCAGATTCGTTCGCACGCATAGGCGTAGCCGATGGTGACGGCGAACAGGCCGAGGCCGGTGAGGAGCATGAGAAGATCGGACATCGAAGCCTCCTGTGATCGGGCTTCGATCAGCTAGGCTTCTCGCCGTAAGGAAGCGATGTGGAATCGCTGGCGGCGGCATAAAGACGGTATAAAGATCGCCGCGGGGTCGGCCGCAGCGCCGCGCGTCAGGCGGCCCTGGTGGCGCGGCGCTCGGCGAGCAACATCCTGAATTTCGCCGCGGGCACGGCCGGGCTGAACAACCAGCCCTGCATCTGGGTGCAGCCGAGCCCGCGCAGGATATCGCGCTGCCGTACGGTCTCGACGCCTTCCGCGGTGGTCGTCATGCTGCGCGACGCCGCGATGTTGACGACGGCCTCGATGATCGCGGTCGATCCTTCGGTGGTGTCGATATTCTCGACGAAGGCGCGGTCGATCTTGATCTTGTCGAACGGGAAGCGCTGCAGGTAGCTGAGCGACGAGTAGCCGGTTCCGAAATCGTCGAGCGAGATCCGCACCCCCAGCGCGCGAAGCAGATTCAGCGTCGTCAGCGCCGCATCGTCGTCGTGGATCAGCACCGCCTCGGTGACTTCGAGTTCGAGTCGCTGCGCGGGCAATCCGGTCGACCCCAGTACCGAGGCCACCAGGAGCGCGAGCGTCGGTTGCCGGAACTGCACCGGCGAAATATTGACGGCCAGCGTGATGTTCTGCTCCCACTGCACCGCCTCGGCGCACGCAGCGGCGAGGGTCCAGCCGCCGATCTCATTGATCAAACCGGTGTCTTCCGCGACCGGGATGAATTCGGCCGGTGAGATCATACCACGGGTCGGATGTCGCCAGCGCAGCAGCGCCTCGCAGCCGGTGATCTCGTCGCTCCGCAGGTCGACGATCGGCTGATAGTGAATCTCGAAGCCGCCGTCGGCGATTGCGGTGCGCAGATCGAATTCGAGTTCACGACGCGCCCGCGCAATCGCGTCCATCGCCGGCTCGAAGAATCGAAAAGTGCGCCGGCCTCCCGCCTTGGCACTGTACATCGCCAGATCGGCGTTCTTGATGAGCTGGTCGATATCCTCCCCATCGCCGGGCGCGATCGCTATGCCGATCGAGGCGTCGGTCGACAGATGATGGCCGAGGCAGTGGTACGGCGCGCGGATCGTCTGCAGAATGCGCTCGGCCAGCGCGGTGGCCTGATCGCTGTCGGCGGCGCTGGTCGCGATCACCGCGAATTCATCGCCCCCGAGCCGGGCGACGAAGTCGCTGGCGCCGACGCATTCGCGCAGCCGGACGGCGACCTGCTTCAGCAGTTCGTCGCCGATCGGATGGCCGAGCGTGTCGTTGATGCTCTTGAACTCGTCGATGTCGATATAGAGCAGCGTGCACGCCGCACTGCCCCTGCCGGGGTGCAACTCGCGCTCCAGCCGCTGCCGGAACAGGCTGCGGTTGGGCAGATCGGTCAGGCTGTCGTAGTGCGCAAGATAGGCGATCTTCTCGCTGTCGCGAATTCGCTCGGTGATGTCTTCATGCGTCGCGACCCAGCCGCCGCCCGGAACCGGCACGCTCGAAATCTGGATCGAGCGGTCGTGGGAGCCGTGCACCGCCGAGGTCTTTTCGACGATCACGGCCTGGACGATGCGACCGCAATACTCGTCGACATCGCCCTTGAACGACCCCCGTGCATGCCGGTGAGCGATGATGTCGCGGAAGCTGCAGCCCGGCTTGACGATCTCCGGCGACAGTCCGTACATCTGAATGTAGCGCTGATTGCACACGACCAGGCGCTGCGCTGCGTCGAACAGCAGCAGGCCCTGAGACATGTTGTTGATCGCCGTGTTGAGGCGTTGCTTGTCCAGCGCCAGCCTCGCTTGTGTCGCTTGGTGCTGCTTGCCGAGTTGCCTGATGATCAGCAGCAGAATGACCGACACCACCAGCGCCGAGACGGTGGCGGCCGAAATCAGCAGCCGCGTCTGTTTGCGCCACGCCGCCAGCGCCTCGTCCGTGGTGGTGGCGGTGACGACGACAATCGGCAAGCTCGCGAGCGAGTACGAGGACACCAGCCGCTCCCGACCGTCGACCGGGCTCGTCACGGGCATGGTCACGTTCGATTCGAACAGTCCGAGTCGGGCCACCTCGTCCGAGCGCAGATTGAGCCCGATGCTGTCTTCGGCATGCGGATAGCGCGCCATCAGCACGCCGTTGCTGTGATGAAGCGAGATCGCGGAATCGCCGCCGAGCGACACCGACGCCAGGAAATATTCGAAATGCGCAGGCGTCAGCGATCGGCTGACGACGCCGACGAATTCGCCGCGCGAATTGTCGAGCCGCTGCGCCAGCACGATCGCCCAACCGCCGGCGAGGGTGTTCTGCACCAATTCAACCGTAGTTCGCGGCGCGATGCCGGCCTTGTGGGCCTGAAAATAAGAGTGTTCGGCGATCGACAATTCGGGCACGGGCCAATGCGACGAATTGTTGATCAAATTGCCACGATCGTTGAAGATCGCGAGGCCGGAGAGTTCCGGCGCGGTCCCCGCCTTGGCGCGCAGCATCTGGTGGGTGTCCAGCGTCGCCATCTGGCCGCTGAAGGCGTCCGCGGAGTCGAGCTGGGCCTGTCTCACCAGCGCGACCACCTCGGTCTGGATCGCGAGGAATTCCTCCAGTTCGCGATTGTAGTGATGCGCCAGCAGCATGGCCGTATTGGCCAGCTCCCGCTCGCTGTTCTGGAGGGCTTTGGTGCGAAAATCGCCGACGATCATCGTCGTCACGATCGCGATCGCGGAGATCAACAGCAGCCCGCATCCCATCAGCAGCGCCACGGGGCGGTGGTTCAGCATATTTCCGATGGCGAAGCGCTCGGACGGGTCCGACGCATCCGTGTCACCGGTGGCGCTGTTCGAGGTAGTGCTCATTTAGACAGGAATAACTACCAGTGATGGAAACCAAGTTAGCAATCACGGTAATCAAACCTTAAACGAATGCCCAAACCGGGCGCGTCGTCGGCAGCTCTGGACAACGGCGCCGCCGGGATCTGGCGTTCGGCAAACGATAAAGGGCCGGCGGCAGATGCCGCCGGCCCGAGATCGTCTCCCCGAATTGGGTTTCGGGTGTGAAAATCGGTGCGTCGCCGATCAGTTGATTCGGTTTCCGGGCCGGGTCGCCGCCGAACTGGTATTTCGATACACTTCGAAGACCCCGAGTGCGATTGCGGCCAGGAAAATGAAGACGACGAGATTGCGTGGCAGCAGCATCGATGCCGCGATCAACGCAACCGAAATGGTGCAGGCTTTGACGAGCTTCTGCTCGTCGGCAAAAAGCGCTTTGAACCGGTCGATATTGTCCTGCTTCCACAACGGTGGCGACAGCGACTGCAATCCGAATTTCTCCCACGCGCCCTTGAAGCCGAGCTCGCGGGCCCACAGCAGGAACAGCGCGATCACAAAAGCGAGCAGGGCGACGAGCGCCCCGGGCGGGCCACCCGCGTAGCCGATCACGACCACAAGAGCGACCGCAAATGCAGCGAGCCAGAATTGCATGTGATGTACCTATGTTCACCCGGTTCTCGGGTGCCTTTTCGGGTTCGTCCACGCACGCATGATCGCGAGTGGAGGGAAAGGACGCCAAGCACGCGGACGCAAGAGCAGAGGTCGTCATCGGGGACTGCGTCCACGATCTCGTAAGGCGAAGCGAACCGGCGCGTCCCGATGCCAGCTCTGTTCGATAAAACAAACGAGGAACGGTCGCCAGTCAGGCGAATTGCTGACAGCGTCCATTGGACGAAAGTCATCCGCCGACGCTGCGCGAGGCTCGCGCGGAACGGGATCGTTTTGGTCGCGCTGCGGTCGATTGTCGCGTGGTGCAGGAGGCCATCTGATGACCGGCTGTGCATCGGTCCGGTGCGTCTTCGCATCGCCTGCTGGCCCGGCGGTCGGTATTCGTACGAGCCCCGAATTTAATCTCTGCGTAACGACGTTCCCCGAATAGTCCGCATCATGGAGATCAGCACCATGATGATGCAAATGCTCGAAACGACCGATGTGAAAGAAGCCCGACGCTCGCGGATCGCCCAGTTCAGCGGCCGCGCGGCGACACTCAAAGTCGGTGGCTCCTCGATCACTGGTATCGTTCGTGCGGTCAAGGAGGATACCACCGGCGAAACGCCGCGCTGGATCGTGACCGTGATCGAGAAGCAGCCTCGCGCCTGATCAGCCGCCGAGCAGGGCGTCCGGCGGGACGAAGTGGTGGGCATTGCGGCCGGCCTGGGCCTTGGCCGACGCCAGCTCCGCCCGCGCGACGACGCGCAGATGCACTTCGTCCGGGCCGTCGAGAAAGCGCATCGCCCGTCCCCACGTCCACAGATAGGACAGCGGCGTATCCGGTGTCAGACCCATCGCGCCGAACACCTGCATGGCGCGGTCGACGATTCGCGTCTGCAGCCGTGCGGCGACCAGCTTGATCGCCGAGACGTCGACGCGAGCCGCCGCATTGCCTTCGCGGTCCATGCGATGCGCCGCCTTCATCACCAGCAGGCGCGCCTGATCGATTTCCAGGCGCGACTCCGCAATCCAGTCCTGGATGTTGGCGTAGTCGGCCAGATGCCTGCCGAACGCCTTGCGTTCCAGCGCGCGCTCACACATCAGTTCGAGCGCGACCTCGCACTGCCCGATCGTGCGCATGCAGTGATGGACCCGGCCGGGGCCGAGCCGGTCCTGCGCCAGGCGGAAGCCCTTGCCCTGTTCGCCGAGCAGAGCCGTGACCGGCACCCGGACGTCGCGGAACAGAAGCTCGCAATGCCCTTCCGGAGAGTGATAGTGCATCACCGGAATGTTGCGGACGATGCTCAGCCCGGGGGTGTCCATCGGCACCAGCAGCATCGAATGCCGTTCGGTGGAATTCGGGTCGAGGTGATCGCCGGTGACGCCCATCACGATCGCCAGCTTGCAGTTCGGATGCGCGGCCCCGGTGATGAACCATTTGCGACCGTTGACAACGTAGTCGTCGCCGTCGCGGGCGATGGTGGTGCGGATGTTGCGGGCGTCGGACGAGGCGGCGTCGGGCTCGCTCATCGCAAAACAGGAGCGGATCTCGCCGATCAGCAGCGGCTCCAGCCATTGCCGGCGCTGCTCCGGCGTCGCGGCGAGCTGCAGCAGTTCCATATTGCCGGTGTCGGGCGCGCTGCAGTTGAACACTTCCGACGCCCAGTGAATCCGGCCCATGATTTCGGCCAGTGGCGCGTATTCGAGATTGCTCAGGCGCTGGCCGGGATCGTCGTCGCCGAGGCTCGGCAGAAACAGATTCCACAAGTCCTCGGAGAAGGCGCGAGACTTCAGCCGCTCGATCAGCGCCGACGGATAGCGGCCTGCGGCGACGTCGCGGTGCCAGGCGACATTCGCCGGTTCGACGTGAAAGCGCATGAAGTCGGAGAGCTGCGCGCGTAGCCGTGCGACCTTGTCGCTGTCGTCGAAATCCATGGCGCGGCCTTCAGCAGGATGGGCCGCGGCGCGGCGGGGCGGATGGCGGGGAATGTCCGCAGCGTCCCGCGCGACGCATCAGTCGCGCTTGAGGCTGAGGATGTAGCGCACGATCTCGTCGGCCTCGCTGGGCGCGATGACGAGATTCGGCATGTCGGAGTGGTTCGACCGCAGGAACACCTTGAGCGACAATTCGGTGGTCGACGGCATGTTCGCGATGCGCACGAATGCCGGCCCCTTGCCGCTGAGCACGTCGTTGCGCTCGACGGCGTGGCATTCCTTGCACCAGTTCACCGCCAGCCGATGTCCGGCGGTGACGGCTTCCGGCAAGGTCGCTCCTTCGGCGCGGTGCAGCCGGATCACCAGCAGCACCGCGACGATCAGAAGGATGGTCGCCAGCAGACGGATCCAGCCGTGCGACATCACGGCAGTCAGTGACGGGCGGACAGAGGCGGGGTATTCGCCAGCTCTTCCGCCAGCGCGTCGAGCGTGACCTTGTTGGCGCAATAGGCCTGGTAGTGCTGCGCCAGCGAGCCGTCGGCGATGTCGTGGTCGCATTCGCTCTTGTGGCGGCACAGCGCGCAGACGCGTTCGAGGTCGCGCATCACCAGCGGCTGGGTTCGCGCGATCGCCTCCTCGCTGATGCCGAGCGCCTTCAGGAGTTGCGGCAGCTCTTCGACCTTGTGTGGGCCCTGGCGGACCAATTCGTCGAGGTCGGTCGAGGTGACGCCGAGATCATGAGCGATGCGGCTGAATTCGGCGGCGTCGAACTGGCACATTTCGGACACGTCGCGCCGGTGCTTGAGCCACTCGGCGAAGGTCTCGATCAGCCGATCGACGAAGGGGTAGGGGCGAGAATGGGCAGGCATGACGCCCTCCAGATGTGTCGGGGATGCCGCGACCATCGCCGATGATTTGCTAGGTCACATTGCGCCAGATCAAGCCGAACAACTTCATATCGGATCGTGGGCGGGGCTCAAAGTCGTCGGCAATCAACGGCTTGGGAGAAATACGAGGCCGGCTCTGCGGGAGCTCTGCGTCCCGTGCAGATAGCTCTGCGCGGACTAACTGCGACCGGCATTGGTGCGCGAAATCACCGGTCGCGCCTGGTCGATCTGGCGACCTGACTCGCGTGGACGCCCGCCCTCGAAGCCTTGCGCCGAGGGCTTCAACTCCTCGAGGAACACCGGCTTTGCGAAATAATAGCCCTGTGCGTAGCGGATCCGGGTCATAGTCTGCAGATAGGCGAGTTCTTCGAAGGTCTCGATGCCTTCGGCAATCACCGTCATGCCGAGCGCCTCGCTCAGCGACTCGATCGCCCTGAGGATGCCCTGGCTGCGCGGCCGCTTGTGGATGTCCGTGATGAAGGATCGATCGATCTTGATTTCGTCCGCGGTGATGTCCGCCAGCGCCGACAGTGACGAGTAGCCGATGCCGAAATCGTCGATCGAGATGCCGACGCCGATCTCGCGCAGCATCGGCAGAATTTCGCTCTGGAAGTGACTTTTCGTGACGAAAGCGTCTTCCGTCACCTCGATGATGAAGCGCGACGGGCACTCGGTCGCCGCGAGCGCTGCCGCAAACGACTGCATGAAATGGGAATTGCCGGCCTGCTTGGCCGCGACGTTGATGCTGATGCTGGCGTGGGTGCCGAATGCGTCATTGATCAGGTCGATCGATTTCATGATCTCGGCGAGGACCAGGTGGGTGAGTTCGTCGATCAGCCCGAGTTCGACCGCCAGATCGACGAAAGTGCCTGGCGCCTGGATGACGCCGTCGTCATCGCGCAGCCGGACCAGTGCCTCGATCCCCTTGATCTCGCGGGTCCGGATGTCGACCTTGGGCTGGAATGCGCAGCAGAAACGCCTGTCGAGGATCGCCTGGCGCAGTGACTGCTCGATGCGCATGCGTTCCAGCGCCTCGCGCTCCATCGCGACGTCGAACATCGCGGCCGCGCCCTTCGTCGCGATCTTGACCCGGTACATCGCAATGTCGGCGTTCTGGCGCAAGGCGTCGAAGGTGTGGCCGTGCTCGGGATACAGGCTGATGCCGGTCGAAGCCGAAGCGAACAATTCCGACCCGTCGATGTAGAACGGCGCCTTCAGTCGCTGCAGCAGGAAATCGATGTGGTCGGCGACCTCGGCCGGGCTCTCGATCGGATTCAGCAACAGCAGGAATTCGTCGCCGCTGATGCGCGACAGCATGTCGGTCTCGCGCAGTTCGAGGCCGAGCCGTTTGGCGACCCCGACCAACAATGCATCGCCGACCGCGTGGCCGTAATAATCGTTGATGTGCTTGAAATTATCGATGTCGAGGAACGCCAGCGCGAACCGGCTCGGCGTTCCCCCGGCGCGCAGCAAGGTGTCGGCGCGATGTTCGATCACGCTGCGATTCGGCAGCCCCGTCAACTCGTCGAAATAGGCGCGGCGAAACAGGTCGTCCTCGATCGCCTTCTGTTCGGTCATGTCGAGGGAGCTCGACAGCAGCAGCCGGCGCCCGCCGATCTCGATCGGCCGATGCGCGGTCAGGAACGTGCGCGCCGTCGCGCCGTCGCCGGCGCGTTCCTCGCAGATCGCGCCGCGGCCGGTGGCGAGCAAAGCCAAGCCGTCGGCACGGCGCTGTTCGAGCGCGACGCAGGGCGTGGCGGTCGCGCCTGGACCGGCCGGCCGGTTGAAGCGGGCGGCGGCGGCATCGTTAACGATCAGAAACTCGCCCTGGTGATCTTGTACCGTGACCAAGGATGGGAGCCCGCGGACGATGTCTTTCAGAAGCTGAAAGTCGATGTCTTCGGCAAACGCCGGCAGATCCCCACCGGACGCAGTCCCTGCGGAGGCGCTGGGCTCCGATTCGGTCGCGTCGCCGGACATTTCGTGGGGGGCTGCACTGGACATCGCGGCGAAGCATGGCAAGCTTGGTTGTAATAAATGTTAAGTTCCACGCGCAAAGGTTGCCGCAAATCTGCGCCCTACTCGATTTGAATTGCGACACTGCGATTTATCATTAACAGAACGTCAATCAACAAGCCGAGCGCAGTGGAAACTGCGCCGCAACAGGGGAGACGAGACGATGGGACGGCTGAACGGCAAGGTCGCGGTGATCACCGGCGCGACCAGCGGGATTGGTCTGCGCACGGCCGAGGTCTTCGTCGCCGAGGGTGCTCACGTCGTGATCGCCGGCCGGCGTGCCCCGGAGGGAGAGGCGCTGGCGGCAAAGCTCGGGCCGTCCTGCATTTTCAGGCAGACCGACGTCACCGCAGAGGATCAGATGAAGGCGCTGATCGGCCAGGCGATCGACTCCTTCGGCCGGATCGATTGCCTGTTCAACAATGCCGGCGGCCCGGCGCAGACCGGCGGCATCGAAGGCCTCGAGGCCGACCGGTTCGATGCTGCGATGGCGACGCTGGTGCGCAGCGTGATGCTCGGCATGAAGCATGCCGCGCCGCACATGAAGAAACAGGGCTCGGGCTCGATCATCAACAACGGCAGCATCGCCGGCCGGCTCGCCGGCTTCTCGTCATCGCTGGTGTACGGCGCCGCCAAGGCGGCGGTGATCCATCTCACAAAATGCGTCGCGATGGAGCTCGGCGAGTCCGGCGTCCGGGTCAATTCGATCTCGCCCGGTGCGATCGCGACCGGCATCTTCGGCAAGGCGCTCGGCCTGACCACCGAGGCCGCGGAGAAAACCTCGGCGACGATGCGCGAAATCTACAAGACCGCGCAGCCGATCCAGCGTGCAGGACTACCCGAAGACATCGCGCACGCCGCGGTGTTTCTCGCCAGCGACGAGTCGGGCTTCATCAACGGCCACGACCTGGTGATCGACGGCGGCATCACCGGCGGCCGCAACTGGACGCAGCAACAGCAGGGCTACGTCGCGCTGCGCAAGGCGTTCGATCACGGCGAGGGGTGAGCCGTCGTGATTGCGCGCTACTGCAGGGGCGCGATCCGCACCCGCAGGCCGTCTTTCGGCTTCGGGATCGGCCACATCTGCCACGACGATTGATAGTTCGGCGGCAGGTCGAGGCTGAGGTTCTGCAGCAGGTGCACCGCGAAGCACTTCGCCTGCATGTAGGCGAAGTTCAACCCGAGGCACATATGCGCGCCGCCGCCATAGGCGACCCAGGCGAAGCGGTGGCGGCCACGCTGCGCCTCGTCGGTGAAGCGCAGCGGATCGAATCTGTCCGGGGCGGGCCAGATCTCCGGCATGTGGTGCGTGTACAGCGGATTGATCGCCACCATTGTGCCGGCCGGAATGGTGTAGCCCTTGAAGCTGAATTCGCGGGTGGCGCGGCGTGGCAGCGACGGCACCGGCGGCCGCAGCCGCATCGCCTCCTTGAATGCCATCTCGGTCAGCGGCAGCGCGTCGAGCTGCTCGAACGCGATCGGCTCGCCCGGCTTCAGCCCGAGGCCGCCGATTTCTTCGCACAGCCGTCGCTGCCATTCCGGAGCCGCGGCGAGCGCCGCGACGAACGACGTCAGCGACGACGTCAGCGTGTCGTGCGCCGCCATCATCAGGAAGCTCATATGGTCGACGATGTCCTGCGTCGACAGCAATGCGCCGTCGTCGTGGGTGGCACGGCACAGATGTGAAAACAGGTCGTCGCCGCCCTCGGCGCGGCGGATCGGGATCTGTTCGGAGAAGTAGGCGACGATGCGCTGGCGGCCGCGGACGCCGCGTGCCATCGCGGTGCCGGGCCAGGGCTTGCGGATCGGCGCGACCGAGGCCGCGACCATGTCGACGAAGGCGGCGTTGACCTCGGCGGTCTCGGCGCCGATCGCGGTTCCGAGGAACGAGGTCGCGGCGAGATCGAGGGTGAGTTGCTTCATCGCCGGATAGCACAGCATCTCGCCGGGCTGCGCCCGCCACTGCGCCACCTGACGTGCGATGCCCGAGTTGAGTTCGGCGAGGTAGGACTGCATCGGCCCGGCCTTGAACGCCACCGACAGCGCCTTGCGGTGCAGCCGGTGCTCGTCGAAATCCAGCATCATCAGTCCGCGTGGAAACAGCAGTCCGAGAATCGATCCCCAGCCATGGGTCGAGGAGAACAGTTTGGTGTTGTCGAACAGCACCAGCTCGTTGGCCTCCGGCCCGAGCAGGGTGATGCTGGTCTCGCCCAGCACCCGGCTGCGATACACCGGGCCGTACAGCCGGCCCATCATCTCGACCTGCCCCTTCGGGTCCGCGAGCACGTGCAGGGTGCGACCGATGATCGGCCAGCCTTCGTCCCCGGGAATATGGGCGAGCGCACTGCGCGGCGGCGGCGCCAGCGTGGCAACGAGCGACGAATCCGCGACCTGGATCGACATGGAGTTCCCTCGGCGTTTCCGGACAGCCTTCGCGGAGGTGGACCTCCGTCTTGCGGCCTGTTGCAACTGAAAATAGGAGGCGGGTGATCGGCTTGGCAAGCGCTAACTCGGCAGGCACCCAGTCATGATGCCGCTGTTTGCCGGCGAGAACGTCGACCGGCGCAGGGGCGATCGGTCCGCGACGCGGCTGGCGATCGCTTTGCCGCGGCAAGCCGCGACGCGCTGCCGCACAAGACGATCTTGTTCGAAACCAAAGAGTTACCATCTCACGGATGCGTGACCTGCTCTACCGGAGCGGGACGCAGGAGGAGGACCATGAGTTACTTCAAAACCGCGATGTTGCTCGCCGGTATGACCGCGCTGTTCATGGGCGTCGGCTACCTGATCGGCGGCGCCAGCGGCGCGATGATCGCGCTGGTCGTCGCTGCGGCGATGAACATCTTCACCTACTGGAATTCCGACCGGATGGTGCTGTCGATGTACGGCGCGCAGCAGGTCGACGAACGCTCCGCGCCGGACCTGGTGCGGATGGTCGCCGAGCTGGCGGGTCGCGCCGGCCTGCCGATGCCGCGCGTGTTCATCATGGACAACCCGCAGCCGAACGCGTTCGCGACCGGCCGCAATCCGGAGAACGCCGCGGTCGCCGTCACCACCGGCCTGATGCAGTCGCTCAGCCGCGAGGAACTCGCCGGCGTGGTGGCGCACGAGCTCGCGCACATCAAGAACCACGACACGCTGCTGATGACCATCACCGCGACGATCGCCGGTGCGATCTCGATGGTGGCGCAGTTCGGCATGTTCTTCGGCGGCAACCGCGAGAACAACAACGGCCCGGGCCTGATCGGCTCGATTGCACTGATGATCCTGGCACCGCTGGGCGCCATGTTGGTGCAGATGGCGATCAGCCGGACCCGTGAATACGCCGCGGACGAAATGGGCGCGCGGATCTGCGGCCAGCCGATGTGGCTCGCTTCCGCGCTCGGCCGGATTGAAAACGCTGCGCATCAGGTGCCGAACTACGAGGCCGAGCGGGCGCCGGCGACCGCGCATATGTTCATCATCAACCCGCTGTCGGGTCAGGGCATGGACAATCTGTTCTCGACCCATCCAGCGACCGCAAACCGGGTCGCTGCATTGCAGCGGCTGGCCGGTGAGATCGGCGGCGGTGGCGCGAGCTTCGGCCGGCCGACCCCGTCACCGCGCGGGCCGTGGAGCGGTGCGCCGCGCGGCAGCGGCGAGCCCCGCGCGCGCGGCCCGTGGGGTTGATGCGCCGGCACCGACCGCATTGCAGCATGAGAGAGCGAAGGCCCCAGATCACACCGGGGCCTTTTTGCTGACCATTGTTCGCCCCCCTTATTGCGAGAGCGAACGACGAAGCAATCCAGCAGCGCCGAGTACCGAGGCGCTGGATTGCTTCGTTTCGTACGCAATGACGGGGAAAGGTCGTTGACAGATGGCCGGCGGCTTCGTCAGATTAGTCACATCCATTTCTGCGGAGCGACCTGCGGGCCGTTTCGTGACGCTGTTTTCGAGCTGTTTGCATTTTCCGATCGCCGCCCGATGGCGACGATGTCCCCATTCATTCCGGTTACCTGCCGGGTAATCGACCCGATGACGACGGGCTGCGACGCTCCGGCTTCCGCAGCCGTTTGCCCAGGATCGTCGCCATGGATCAGACCCTCGCCGTCACCACGGCTTCTTCGCGCCGCTGGCGGGTGCTGGCGATCGTGGTCGCCGCGCAGTTCATGTTCGGCGTCGATTCCTTCATCGTCAACGTCGCGATTCCGACGATCTCCGTCGAGCTGAACGCCTCGTCGTCACAGCTCGAGGCGGTGATCGCGATCTATCTGATCGGCTATGCGACACTGATCGTCACCGGCGGCCGGCTCGGCGATATCTACGGCACCAAGACGGTATTCCTCGCCGGTGTGATCGGCTTCACGTTGACTTCGCTGTGGTGCGGGCTGGCGCGCTCCGGCACCGAACTGATCCTGGCGCGGCTCGCGCAGGGCACCACCGCGGCGCTGATGGTGCCGCAGGTGCTGGCGACGCTGCACGTGCTGTTTCCGGACGCCGCCCGCGCCAAGGCTTTCGCGATCTACGGAATTGTGCTCGGGCTCGCCGGCGCCGCCGGCTTCGCGCTCGGCGGGCTATTGGTGACGCTCGATCTCGGCGGCTACGGCTGGCGCGCGATCTTCTTCGTCAATGGTCCGGTCGGGCTGATCATCTTCGCCGCGGCGGCGTGGGTGGTGCCGCAGGCGCCGCGCCGGCCGGGCACGAGGCTCGATCTGCCGGGCGCGGTGATCCTGTTCACCGGCTTGCTGTGCGTGATCGGCCCGCTGCTGTTCGGCCGCGAAGTCGACTGGGCGGGCTGGATCTGGGTGGTGATGGCCGCCGGCGTCGCCATCGTGCTGATTTTCCTGCGCTACGAACGCGGTGTTGCGGCGCGCGGCGGGATGCCGCTGATCGATCTGGCGCTACTCGCCGACTCCGCTTTCATGCGCGGCCTCGGCGCGGTGTTCTGCTTCTTCTTCGCCAACCAGTCATTCTATCTGGTGGTGACGCTTTACATGCAGATGGTGCTCGAGATCCCGCCGCTTCCAGCCGGCCTGGTGTTCCTGCCATTGGCGTTGGCCTTCGTGATTGCGGCCCGGCATTCCGGCGCGCGGGCACGGCGCCGTGGCACCCTGGTGCTGATCGAGGGCTGCCTGCTGCAGATCGCAGGTCTCGCTCTGGTCGCGCTGACGGTCGCCATGATCGAGGCGCCGACGCCGTTCGTGCTGGCGCTGGTGCTGATCGTGGTCGGCTACGGTCAGGGCCTGGTGATGGCGCCGTTGTCCGGCGCAGTGTTGTCGACGGTACAGGCGGCCAGCGCCGGCTCCGGCTCCGGCCTGTACGGCACCGCCACGCAGATTTCCTCGGCCGCCGGTATCGCTGCGATCGGCTCGCTGTATTTTTCGCTCGACCATGCGATCTCCGGGCAATTCGCGTTCCTGGTCGCATTGTCGGTGATCGCAGGCTCGGTCGCCGGCAGCATCATCCTGCTGCACTGGATGCGGCGGGCGGCCTTGGTCCCAACGTAGGGATGTTTCGCTCTTGCCCGGTGCGTTAAGCCTCCGATGCCGCGCGTCGGGGGACCGCGCGGTCTATTGCTGCACGGCGTCGATCTTTGACGGCTTCCGCATCACGACCCCCTTGAATTAAACGAGCGGTTGGTGAATTTTACCTGCCGCAGCGAAAACCGGGCCGTTCAAGTGCCCGGGTCGCGCCGGGGGAGGACGCGTGGACACCACGATATTCCTGTTTCTCTTGCAGGACGGCATCATCAACGGTGCGGTCTATGCGTTGGTCGCCATTGCGCTGGTGCTGGTGTTCGCGGTGACGCGCGTCATCCTGGTGCCGCAGGGCGAATTCGTCGCGTTCACCGCGTTGACCATCGCGGCGCTGGAGAACGGCGTCGCGCCGGCGACGCCGTGGCTGCTGCTGGCGCTCGGATGTCTCGCGGCCGCGTCCGAGCTGATCCGCCATTTTCGCGATCTGACGCTGCGCCGCGTCGCCCGGATCATGCTGTTCGACCTGGCGCTGCCGGTCGCGCTGCTGCTGCTCACGCAGGCTCTGGCGCCGATGAAGATCGGGCAGGTCGGCAGCATCCTGCTTGCGATCGCCCTGATCATGCCGATGGGCCCGATGCTGTACCGCATCGCGTTCGAGCCGATCGCGCATGCCAGTGTGCTGGTGCTGCTGATGGCGTCGTTCGGCGTGCATTTCTCGCTGATGGGGCTGGGGCTGTTGTTCTTCGGTCCGGAAGGCACCGGCACCACGCCGCTGTCGTCGCAATCCTTTTCGCTGGGCGAATTGCTGATCACAGGCCAGAGCGTCGCGGTGCTGGTGGTGACCGCCGTGCTGCTGGCGATGTTCGCCTTGTTCTTCGGCCGGACGTTGCTCGGCAAGGCTCTCAAGGCGTGCTCGTCGAACCGGACCGGCGCGCGGCTTGTCGGCATCCCGATTTCGGCGGCGGGGCAGATCGCCTTCGCCCTCGCCGCGCTAATCGGCGCGGTGTCGGGCGCGCTGGTCGGGCCTCTGATGACGGTGGCTTATGATTCCGGCTTCCTGATCGGGCTGAAGGCGTTCGTCGCCGCCATCCTCGGCGGGCTGGTGAGCTATCCGCTGACGGTGCTGGCGGCGCTCACGGTGGGATTTGCAGAGGCGCTGTTTTCGTTCTGGGCCAGCAATTTCAAGGAAGTTCTGGTGTTCACGCTGATCATTCCGGTGCTCGCCTGGCGTTCGATCGTGGCACCGCATGCCGAGGAATCGGAATGAAGCTCCCCGCGCCCCGGCTCGTCAGCGCGGCGATTGCCGTCGCTCTCCTGATCCTTCCGTTCAGCGGGCTGATGCCGGACTACTGGATCACGCTGTTCAACTATATCGGCATCTCCAGCCTGGTGGCGATCGGTCTGGTTCTGCTCACCGGCGTCGGCGGCATGACCTCGTTCGGCCAAGCGGCGTTCGTCGGCTTCGGCGCCTACACCACCGGCGTGCTGACCGTGTATTACGGCATTTCGCCCTGGCTGACGCTGCCGGCTTCGATCCTCGTCACCATGGTGGCGGCGCTGGCGGTCGGCGCGATCACGGTGCGCCTGTCCGGTCACTATCTGCCGCTCGGCACCATCGCCTGGGGCATCGCGTTCTTCTATCTGTTCGGCAATCTGAGCTGGCTCGGCGCCCATGACGGCCTGCCGGGAATCCCGGCGCTGAAGATCGGCGACTACGCCCTGATCGCGCCGCGCGATTATTTCGTCGTGGTGTGGATCGCCGTGGTGCTGGCGGTGATCGCCACGCAGAATCTGCTGAGCGGCCGGGTCGGCCGTGCAGTGCGGGCGCTGCGGCGCTCGACGCGCGCCGCCGAGGCGTTCGGCGTCAACACCGCCGGCGCCAAGCTGATGGTGTTCGTCTATGCGGCGATGCTGGCGGGTCTCGCCGGCTGGCTCTACGCGCATTTCCAGCGCTCGGTGTCGCCGGGCCCTTTCGGCATCACCGCCGGAACCGAATATCTGCTGATGGCCGTGCTCGGCGGCGCGGGGCGCGTCTACGGCGCGATCCTCGGCGCGGCTGGCATCACCTTCCTGCGCGATCAGTTGCAGGATTGGTTGCCCCGGCTGCTCGGCCACACCGGCAATTTCGAGATCATCGCTTTCGGCGCGGTGCTGGTGCTGCTGCTGCAGACCGCGCCCGGCGGGCTGTGGCCGATCCTGTTCGGTCCGCCGCCGGCCCCGAAACTGCCGCCGCCGGACGAGGGGGACCGCCTGCCGACCCGTGCACTGCCAGCGCCCGGCACGAAGCTGCTGCAGGCCGATCAGGCGCGCAAGAGTTTCGGCGGCCTGGTGGCGGTCAACGATGTGAACTTCGAGGTCGACAGCGGCCGGATCATCGGCCTGATCGGGCCGAACGGCGCCGGCAAGAGTACCACCTTCAACTTGATCACCGGCGTGTTGCCGCTGACATCGGGGCGGATCGCGTTCGAGGGTCATCCGTTGCAGGCGCAGACGCCGCAGCGCGCGGCAACGCTCGGGCTCGGCCGTACTTTCCAGCATGTCGAGATCGTCGCCGACATGAGCGTGATCGAGAACGTCGCGCTCGGCGCGCATTTGCGCGGCCGGGCGGGTGTGCTGCGCGCGATCCTTCGGCTCGATCGCGCCGAGGAGGCGCTGTTGCTCGACAGTGCGATGCGCGCGCTGGCGCGGGTCGGCCTCGCCGATGTCGCGTACGAGCCGGCGGGTACGCTGGCGCTCGGGCAGCTTCGCCTCGTCGAGGTCGCGCGTGCGCTGTGCCTCGAGCCGGTGCTGCTGCTGCTCGACGAGCCGGCCGCGGGGCTGCGTGTCGGCGAGAAGAAGGCGCTGGCCAAGCTGCTGCGCGAGGTCCGCAGCGAAGGCATGAGTGTGCTGCTGGTCGAGCACGACATGGACTTCGTCATGAGTCTCGCCGATCGGCTCGTGGTGCTCGATTTCGGCACCAAGATCGCCGAGGGGGCGCCTGTGGCGATCCGTCAGGACCCCGCCGTACTCGAGGCCTATCTCGGAGGCGTGTCGTGACCGCGGCCCTCCTCGACGTGCAGAACGTCAGCGTCGCGTATGGCCGCGCCGAGGTGGTGCACGACGTTTCGCTCAAGGTCGAGCAAGGTGCGCTGGTGACCGTGATCGGCGCCAATGGCGCCGGCAAGACCACCCTGCTCAACGCCATCATGGGCCTGCTGAAAGCGCGCGGCCGGATCGGCTTCCGCGGTGAGGACGTCAGCAGCGTCATGCTGGAATCGCGGGTCAAGGCGGGACTTTGTCTCGTACCGGAGCGGCGCGAGCTGTTCGCCGACATGGCGGTCGAGGACAATCTGCTGCTCGGTGGCTTTCGCAGGAGCCGCGCAGAGCGCAAGACAACGATCGAGGAGATCTATAGCCGGCTGCCGCGGCTGAAGGAGCGACGTGTGCAACTCGCCGGCACGCTGTCCGGCGGCGAACGGCAGATGCTGGCGATGGGGCGGGCGTTGATGGCGCGGCCGACGCTGCTGATGCTGGACGAGCCGAGCCTCGGGCTGGCGCCGCGAATTGTGCGCGACGTGTTCCACATTCTCACCGATCTGCGCACGACCGGCGTGTCGATCCTGCTGGTCGAGCAGAATGCCCGCGCCGCGCTGGAAGTCGCGGACTACGCCTACGTCATGGAGCTCGGCGCCATCACCAAGCAGGGCTCTCCGGCGGACATCGCCCAGGATCCGAGACTGGTCGAAAGCTATCTCGGCCTCGGCGGGCACGAGTACTGACGACACGACGATTACCAAAGAAGAACCAACGGAGGAGGACGTCAATGCAACAGACCAAGACTCTGATCGTCGCGCTGGCGACGATGCTGGCCGGTGTGACTGCGGCGCAGGCCGAGATCAAGATCGGCATCACCATGAGCGCGTCCGGCCCCGGCGCCGCGCTCGGCCAGCCGCAATCCAAGACGGTGGCGGCGCTGCCCAAGGAAATCGGCGGCGAGAAAGTGACCTACTTCGCGCTGGACGACGAATCCGATCCGACCAAGGCGGCGCAGAATGCCCGCAAGCTGCTGTCGGAAGAGAAGGTCGACGTGCTGATCGGCTCGTCGCTGACCCCGGTGAGCCTGCCGCTGATCGACATCGCCGCCGAAGCCAAGACGCCGCTGATGACGATGGCGGCGGCCGCGATCCTGGTCGCGCCGATGGATGAGCGGCGCAAATGGGTCTACAAGGTGGTGCCGAACGACGACATCATGGCGGAGGCGATCGGCAAATACATCGCCAAGACCGGCGCCAAGAAGGTCGGCTATATCGGCTTCTCCGACGCCTACGGCGAAGGCTATTACAAGGTGCTCGCCGCCGCGGCGCCCAAGCTCGGCTTCGAACTCACCACCCACGAGGTCTATGCGCGCAGCGATGCCAGCGTCACCGGCCAGGTGCTGAAGATCATCGCCACCAAGCCCGACGCGGTGTTCATCGCCTCTGCCGGAACGCCGGCGGTGCTGCCTCAGAAGGCGCTGCGCGAGCGCGGCTTCAAGGGGGCGATCTATCAGACCCACGGCGTCGCCACCGAGGAATTCATCAAGCTCGGCGGCAAGGACGTCGAAGGCGCGATCTTCGCCGGCGAGGCGTTCTCGGGCGCCGAGGATATGCCGGCCGACAGTCCGTTCCGCAAGGTCAAGGCGCGCTTCGTCGACGCCTACAAGGCCGCCAATGGCGGCGCGGCGCCGACCATTTTCGGCGTACATCTGTGGGATTCGATGACGCTGGTCGAGAACGCGATTCCCGCGGCGCTCAAGGCTGCCAAGCCCGGCACGCCGGAATTCCGCGCCGCGATCCGCGACCAGATCGAGAAGTCGAAGGACCTCGCGCTCAACAACGGCCTGTCGAATATGACGCCCGACAACCATAACGGCTATGACGAGCGCTCCGCATTCCTGATCGAGATCCGCGACGGCGCGTTCCGGTTGAAGCAGTAAAGAAGAGGGCTTAGTAACCTCTCCCCGCTCGCGGGGAGAGGCCGGATCACCGCGTAGCGGTGATCCGGGTGAGGGGGCGTCTCGACAAGGTCGAGAGTTCGCGACGCGCGTCGCCCCTCACCCCACCCCTCTCCCCGCAAGAGCGGGGCGAGGGAGCCTGCCGTGCGCGGGGCGAGTCAGCAGGCCGAACTTCCTTCGGAATCTACGCCGGCACGCTTTCGGCCAGATAGCCGATCGCGGCGGCGACGCCGCCTTTGCGGTGCGGGATGTCGAGGGCGGCCAGCGCCATTTCCACGACGCCGAGCGTGCCGAGCAGCATCGGGGCGTTGACGTGGCCCATATGGGCGATGCGGAAGGCGCGGTTCTGCAGTTCGCCGATGCCGACGCCCAGCACCACGCCGCATTTGTCCTTGCAATAGCGGTGCAGCGCGAACAGGTCGTGGCCCTCGGCGGCGCGCACCGTGGTCACCGTGTCGGCGCGCTCGGCGGCATCGGCGATATTGAAGCTGAACACCTGGCCTTCGGACCACACCGCGACGGCGCGGCGCACCGCTTCGGCGAGCAGCCGGTGGCGTGTGAAGGTGTTGTCCAGCCCTTCTTCGAACAGCATGTCGAGCGCCTTGCGCAGCGCGAACAGCAGATGCACCGGCGCGGTGCCGGCATATTTCTGGTAATGCTCCGGCCCGTCGCGCTGGGTCCAGTCCCAATACGGCGTGCGCAGGCCGGCGGTCTGGTGCGCCGCGCGGGCGCGATCGCCGACCGCGACGAAGCCGAGGCCGGGCGGCGACATCAGGCCCTTCTGCGAACCGGACATCGCGACGTCGATGCCCCATTTGTCCATCGCGAACGGCATGCAGCCGAGCGAGGCGACGGCGTCGACCATGAACAGCGCCGGATGCCCTGCGGCCTTGATCGCGCGCCCGATCGCTTCGATATCGTTATAGGCGCTCGATGCGGTATCGACCTGCACCACCATGATCGCCTTGATGCTGTGGTCCTTGTCGCGGCGCAGCCGCTCCTCGACCTCGTCGGGCCGCACCGCACGACGCCAGTCGCCCTTCAGCACCTCGACCTCGCAGCCCATCGCCTGCGCGGCATTGCCCCAGCCCAGCGCGAAGCGGCCGCTCTCCAGCACCAGCACCTTGTCGCCGCGCGACAGCACGTTGCTGATCACCGCCTCCCAGGCCCCGTGGCCGTTGGCGATGTAGATGTAGGACTTGCCTTTCGTCGCAAACAGCCGGCTGAGGTCGCTCAGCAAGCTGTCGCTGAGCTCCACCATCTGCCTCGAATAGATGTCGAGCGCCGGGCGATGCATCGCCTGCAGCACCTCGTCGGGCATATTGGTGGGGCCGGGAATCGCGAGGAATTCCCGTCCGGCGCTGACGGCCATGATGCTGTCCTCTGGAGATTGAAATGCTGCGGAACCTTGCCGCCGCGCGCGATCGAATTCAAGCGACCAGGGCGCGAGTGGGCCGGGTCAGCGTCGGGTCTCGCGGCAGCCGGCGGCTTCGGCTTCTTCGACCGAGCAGAACCAGCGCGTCCCCTTGCTGATCGTCATCTTGATCTTGGCATACCAGCGGCTGGTCGGCTTGTGATAGATGCACTCGCCCGCCGTGTTGACGTTGCCCTTGATGGTGCAGTCTGGTGACGGCGCGACGGGGCCGGAGGCCGAGGCGAGCAGAATTCGGCGCGCATTCTTCGGCGGCCTGGTCGCGCCGAGAACGGCGGTCTTGCTGTTGCGCACCCGCCAGTCCCACGGCGCGATGAACGCGCCCTGCCACAATCCGGCGCGTGCCGCGCGCGCCAGTTTCTCGTCGGCGTCATAGGTGCGCGCGACGCGAACGTAAGACAGCGCCCAGCCGTTCTTGACCATCCATTGCTGGATGTCCTCGCCGTCGACCTCGCATTTCGCGATCGAAAGGCCGTTCTTCTCCGTGCGCGTAACGCGGCAGGTCCAGCTCTTGCCGCCGACGTGGGCCGCCAGCGCGTCGCGCGCGGCGACGCCGCAGGTCCATCGCTCGCCCTTGGGGTTGAGGCACAGCTGATCGAGTGAAGGCGCGTCGATGCCCGCCAGCCGGATACGGGCGCCGCCGATCGTGACATGATCGCCGTCGCGGATCTTCGGAACGCCGGTGACGTCGGCAGCCTGCGCCGTCACCGGCAACAGCAGGACGAGACAGAGCGGAAGCAGGAAGGTCTTCAGCATGGGTTGGCCGATCTCGATCGGGATGTTCACGGCTGGTGCGCCAGCGTGCCGGGTCGATGGAGCAAGGTCTGCCGATTGTGATGGTTATTTGACGGTCGGGCCAGCGCGATGCGCGGACAGAGGCTTCAACTCGGCGCGAGAGTCCGTCGGCTCTGCTTCAGCCGTTGCGTGGGCGCTGCAGGATCGCCTTGCGCGCCAGCGCCAGCCCCATCAGCACGAAGGCCGAGGTGACCTCCGGTCCGCCGACCAGGATGCGGGTCGGGGTTTTCATCTTATTCCATTCATAGGCCTTGAACGGGCCGCGCCGCCCGCCCTCGCCGAGGTGATTGAGGACGCAATGCAGCGCCGGCGTGAAGTGCGCGAGGTCGCCGTCGAGATGGCCGAGCGCGATCAGCGCCAGCGCGGCGTCGAACACGTTCATCTCCTTCGCCACCAGTTCGTCCGCGACATAGGCCAGGACGCGCTCGCGGATGAATTCGAACACGCCGTCAGGATCGATCGCGCGTCTGGCACCTTCGTCGAGGGCGCGGAAGGAGGCGTAGCAGCGGCCGAAATAGGCGCAATACAGTTCGGGCAGATAGTAGACGTGCGATTTCGGCTCGGCGAAGGCGCCGCTCGCCACCAGCCGGCGCTGGAAATCGACGATCCGTCGCACCGTGTCCAGGCGCGACGGCGTCTCGACGATGGCCCAGCGCGCGCAGTTGCGGAAGCTGACTTCGAGCACGTCGAGATTGAGCGTCGGATCGAGGTCGTTGCCGAACGGCCGCTCGCCGGAAATGCTGTCGATCCAGGTGGCGATGCCGCCCTCATAGTCGACGTTGTCGTTGAGCGGGACGGTGACCAGCGGTTCGTTGGCTCCGGCTCGCACCTGATAGCCAGCGTAGAAATCGATCAGCGGCCGGTCCAGGATCGGATCGGTGGAATTGGCCTGGGTGGCGGCCGAGATCGCGCAGGCGGTGGTGTCGCAGTCGGGGACGTAGACGCCGAAGCCGAGGTTCTGCTTGATCTGGGTGAAGAAACGGCTGAAGCGAGGATGCGGCGGCGGCGCCAGCGCCGTGATCACATCGAAGCTCTCGCCCTCCGCCGACCGCACGCGTTCGCGGCTGGTCTCGATGCAGAACTGGACCATGTCGGCGACGATCCGGCGGGCCGCCCGAACGTCTTCGGGCGTGCCGAGTCCGGTTTCGATGAAGCTCAGCAGCGCTTCGACGTAGAAGGCGTCGTAATAGGCCGAGCGATGCCGGATTTGCACCGGCGCCCAGATCGGCTCGGCGATGCCGCGCCACGGCGGGTTGATCAATCCCGCGGCCGGCGATCGGGCGATGAACACCCGCGCCAGATTGAACAGCAGCGTCGAATTCTTGTAGCTGCGCGCATTCAGCCCGGTGAGCGCCGCGAGGAACGCCGGGCTGCCGAAATCCGGATCGCCGATCAGGTTGAAGGCGGCGTAGGTCGGAATGAAGCCGTTGTGTTCCCACGACCGCAGCAGATGGTCGCTCGTGGCCCGGATCGCGCTGTCGATGTCGGCGAGCCGAGGCATTTGGGTCGGCGCGATGGAGGCAGGCGGGCGCGGATGCTGCAATTGGACGCTGTCGATCAGTTCGGCGATCGGACGGCCGATCGCGGTCCAATCCGGATCGGCCTCGTCTCGCGCCGCGATCAACGCGTCGCGGATGGCGCGGAACCGGACCGGGTCATTCAGCTCCGGCAGGCCGGCCTTGCGCAACAAGGGGCGCAGCGCCGGATTGCCGAGCGCCGTCCGGTAGAATTTAGCGATGTGCGGATCCCCGTGCTTGCGGCCGAGGAAGACCGGGTCGCACAGGTCGTAGAGCGACGGCGCCTGTTTGCGGGCGGTCAGCGCGCGGTAGGCCGCGCCGGCCATCTTCAACTTGTCCATGCCTTCGTCCCGCCGTTCCGAACCGTCAAGCCATTGAGAACTCGCACGGATCGGTCCGATTGACAAATCGGCGGCCGGCGGGGCGAACAGCCCTGGCGGTTTGCGGTCTGGCTCCAGAATCTGCTGAACGGAAGATCCGGCTCCGACGACCAAAGCAGCGTCCCGGATGATCTTGCGTTCCAAGGCCTGTCCAAGACTAACGCTGGATCGCAAGATTAGCCCCGGGGCACAAAGTCACGCCGTGCAATATTGGCTGATGAGACGTGATCGGTTCCAAGAAAATCCGTGGTCTAGGAAGGGAAGTGCCTTCGGGTTATACGGTCGCCAGATTGTGGGGTTGCCCGAAAGCCTTGAAACAGCTAATGCTTTCTTATGGTGCGATGCCGCAAATTGAGCGCAATTTTCCCGCACTGGATTGGTTCATCCTTCACAGACAAATGTCTCCGGCGCGAACGATGTCGCGTGGATAAGGAAGACTGAGATGACGTTTCGTGTACCCGGCCTGTCGCGCCGCTCGATCACCACCATCGCCGCTTTGATCGGCGTGGTGTCGCTGGCGATCGGGGCGCATGCCGCGCTGAACAAGCGCGTCGGCGATCCGAACGGCAGCAAGGATGTCGCCCGGATCGACGGCTCCGGCCCGGCCGCGTCGCGTTTTGCGCTGGTGATCGGCAACGGCCGCTATCCGGATGCGTCGCAGCCGATGGTGCAACCGATCAACGATGCGCGCGCGCTCAGCGGAGCGTTGCGTCGCGAGGGTTTCGACGTCGACATGATCGAGGATGCCAACCGCGACGATCTGCTCCAGGCGATCGAGCGGATGAAGTCCCGCGTCACCAAGGATTCCACCGTCGTGCTGTTCTTCGGCGGCTATGGCATCCAGTCCGGCCGCGAGAGCTACATGATCCCGGTCGACGCCCGGATCTGGAACGAGGCCGATGTCCGCCGCACCGGTATCAGCATCGAATCCGTGCTCGGCGCGATGCAGGAGCGCGGCGTGCAAGCCAAGCTCGCGATCGTCGACGCCTCGCGCCGCAATCCCTATGAGCGCCGCTTCCGTGCCTATTCGCATGGTCTTGCGCCGATCAATGCGCCGGCCAACGCGCTGGTGCTGTCATCGTCGACGCCCGGCAAGGTCGCCGAGGACGGCGACGGCCAGAACAGCATCCTCGTCGGGGCGCTGCTCGGCTCGATCTCGTCTCGCGTCGTCAGCGCCGAAGCCGCTTTCACCAAGGCGCGGCTCGCCGTCACGCGCGCGACCAACGGCGCGCAAGTGCCGTCGCTGTCGTCCTCGCTGGTCGACGACGTCACCCTGGCGCCGGTCACCGCCGATGCAACCCCGGCGAGCGGCGGCTGACCACAGCAGCAACCACGTTCAGAGTTCAGCGAAAAGACCCGAGCCGGACAGCGGCTCGGGTCTTTTTGTATCTGCGATGCGCGTTGCGGTCGCTCAGTTCGACTGCAGCACGAAGCGGCGGTTGTCCTTCTGCACCGGCCGCGCATTCATCGGATACAGCTTGGCGAAGGCGGCGATGTCGTCGGCCGCCACGGTGATCGGACTCGCCAGCACCATCCAGTCGACGATCTCGGAGCATGGCGGCGTCGTCAGCGAGCCTTCGTAGCGGTAATAGTTGCGGGTCTCCGGCAGCAGCGCGTTCGGATCGATCGCCGGGTCGGCCTTTTTCGCCGGTCCCTCGCTCTGCGGCATTGTCGCGACGATCTTGCTGAAGGCGGCGTTGGCCTTGCCGGGCTGCATCAGAACGCCGACCACGCCGAGCGTGCCGGAATCCGCGCGATGAACGAAGTGCACTTCCATCGGGAAGTTCTTGCCGTCGATCAGATGCTCGCTCGGATGATGGAAATGGAACTGAACCAGCTTGAAGGTCACGCCGCCGAGCTTCAGGTGACTGCCTTCGGCGACGTTGAGCTGGATGGTGTGGCCGTTGTTGACGATGGTGTCGGCCGTGTCCGCCCAACGGATCTCGATCGGGTACAGATTGGCTCCGATCGTCGTGCCGATATCGATCGGCGATTGCTGCACGCCGACACTGCAGAACTGGTTGGCCGGATCGAGCTCGCCCCACTTCGCCGGTCCGCCGTCGCCTTCATAGCCCCAATGATGCCCGCCTTCCCCGGCAACGCCGGCGCTGGCGCAAAGCGGACAAAGGGCGAGGCCCGCGAAGGCCTTGAGGATAGCGCGACGGTCCATCGGTCTGTGCTCCGGGATGAGGATGGGTTCCATCATCCGTCACCCCGGGAACTTTGTGAAGTCCCGACGAACAGCTAGGACTTACAGTTGGTTACTGGCTGGCCCAGACGATGCGTGCGATCCACTCGACGTCCGCCGGTGCCAGCGTCCGGTCCGGATGGCTGGGATTCAGGGAGGCGAGTTCCACGATTTTAGTGGTGCGGCGCTTCAGCTCCTTCACCATCACCTCGCCGCTGGTGGTCTTGACCACCACGCGGTCGCCGCGCCGGATTGCAGTGCCTGGAGACACCACGATGATGTCGCCGTCGCGATAGGCCGGCTTCATCGATTCGCCGGAGATTTCCAGCGCATAGGCGTGCTCGTCGTTGATCGACGGAAGGCCGATTTCGTCCCAGCCCTTGCCGGCCGGAAATCCGCCGTCGTCGAAGAAGCCACCGGCACCGGCCTGGGCGAGACCGAGCAACGGCACCGACTGCACCACCCGCGGCCGATCGGTGATGAGCTGCACGAAGGTGTCGATCGCCGTGTTGGTGGCGGCGAGCGCCTTCGCTACCGATTCGGTCGATGGCCAGCGCTCACGGCCGTCATTGGTGATCCGCTTGGACTTGTTGAAGGTGGTCGGATCGAGACCGGACTTCTTGGCGAGTCCGGAAGGAGAAAGGCCCGAGCGCTCGGCCAATCGGTCGAGTGCGGTCCAGATCTGGTCGTGCGTCAGCATTTGCATCGCGGCCACCCCCTGGCGAAGCCCGGCGCGGCCGGGCGGCAGAAAAAGCTTGACAACTAGGAATTATTACCTCAACGCGCGGCGTTCCGCAATCCCGTCTTGCGACAAAAACGCGGCGCTTGCAGTGCACCGAGGCCACCGATACGGTCAATGCCGAGCCCGGACGATTTCCAGGCAACCGAACGCGCGCCGGTCCGCTCTGGGGGGCCTGTTCTGCGATCAGGACGTACGCAAAGTATTGTTTCCGCGGATGTTGTTTCGGTTGCCGGCGGTCGCGGGTTGCATGATCGATCCGCTACAACAACCAGCCGCAACGGGAATCCGGGCCTTTGCGCACGATTTACAAGATCTGTGACGCCTCGGCATGGCGTGAGGCCGAGGAGGCCGGCGTCTACCGTGGCAGCGCCGACGACGGCCGTGATGGCTTCATCCATTTCTCCACCGCGGAGCAATTGGCGGGGACGCTCGCCAGGCATTTTGCCGGCCAGACCGGCCTGAAGCTGATCGCGGTCGATGCGGAAGGGCTGGGGCCGGCGCTGCGTTGGGAGCCGTCGCGTGGCGGCGAGCTGTTTCCGCATCTCTACGGCGAACTCCATCTCGGCGCCGTCACTGGCATTCGCGACATCGCAACCTTTGCCGACGGTCGCCACGATCTCACGGAGGTCGCGCTGTGATCCGCGCCTTCGACGCGTTCTCGCTCCCGCTGCTGCGTCTGCTCGACGCCGAAGACGCCCACCGCCTCGCCATCCAGGGGTTGCGGCTGCTGCCGCAGGTGAAGCCGCGCCCGGACGATTCCAAGCTCGCGGTGCGCGCCTTCGGGCTGAACTTCCCCAATCCGGTCGGCATCGCCGCCGGTTTCGACAAGAATGCCGAAGCGCCGGATGCGCTGCTGCGGCTCGGCTTCGGCTTCGTCGAGATCGGCACGGTGACGCCGAAGCCGCAGGCCGGCAATCCGCGGCCGCGGTTGTTCCGGCTGGAGCGCGACGAGGCTATCATCAACCGGATGGGCTTCAACAATGACGGCGCCGAGGCCGTGCTACGCCGGCTTGCGGCGCGGGCGCAGCAGGGCGGCATCGTCGGCGTCAATGTCGGCGCCAACAAGGACAGCACCGATCGCGTCGCCGACTACGTGTCGCTGATCGAGACCTTTGCGCCGGTGGCGAGCTATTTCACCGTCAACGTGTCGTCGCCGAATACGCCGGGCCTGCGCAATCTGCAGCAGGCGGCGGCGCTCGACGATCTGCTGGCGCGGGTGATCGAGGCCCGCGAACGGGTCCGCGCCAGCGCCGGCGACACTCCTGTGCTGCTGAAGATTGCGCCCGACCTCACGCTCAGTGAACTCGACGACGTGGTGCACATCGCCCGCTCGCGCCGGGTCGACGGCATGATCGTCGCCAACACCACGCTGTCGCGCTCCCCGATGCTGCGCGAACGGACGCGGCTGAACGAGCAGGGCGGCCTCAGCGGCCGGCCGCTGTTCCGGCTGTCGACCCGGATGGTGGCGGAGACCTATGTCCGGGCCGAGGGCGCATTTCCGCTGATCGGCGTCGGCGGCATCGATTCCGGCGGCGCGGCGCTGACCAAGATCCGCGCCGGCGCCAGCCTGGTGCAGCTGTATTCGGCGCTGATCTACAAGGGCCTCGGCCTCGTCGACAGCATCAAGGCCGATCTCGCCTCGACGCTGCTGCGCACCGGGCGTGACTCGCTTTCCGAAATCGTCGGTGCCGACGCGCCGACCATCACCGCGGAAGAGTGGCCGGTGTAAGGGCTGTCAGATCGTCGTCATTCCGGGGCGCCGCGGAGCGGCGAACCCGGAGTCTGATACGAGCAGAGCATCTCGAGATTCCGGGTTCGCGCCTGCGGCGCGCCCCGGAATGACTACAACTCCACGATCAGTCCGTCGCTCGCGGCCATATGCGGGACGGTGTCGAGCTTGTGCAGCACATCGTCGCCCATATGGGTGAGGATCAGCCGCTTCGGATTGATCTCGGGCAGGTGGGTCTCGAGCGCCTTCAGGCTGAGATGGTTCTTCACATTGCGGTCGTAGGTGTAGGCCTCGGCGATGAACAGATCGGCGTCGTGCGCCGCGGCGACCAGCGTATCGGTCCATTGCGTGTCGCCGCTATAGGCCAGCGTGCGGCCTTCGGCTTCGATGCGATAGGCATAGAATGGCCCGCCGGAATCGCCGTGGATCACCGGAAACGGCGTCGCCGTCACTGCGCCGAAGGTCCGCGGCACGGTCGGGTCGAGCGCGATCACCTGCAGATCGAACGTCGGCTGGGTCGCCGAGGAATGTTCGAACAGCGCCTCCATCACCCGCGTCAGGCGGATGTCGATGCCGGGCGGCCCGGCGATCACCAGCGGTCGCTTGCGCTTGGCGGATTTCGCATCGAGCAGCAGAAACGGCAGGCCACCGAAATGGTCGCCGTGAAAGTGGGTGATCAGCACCAGGTCGAGCGCATCGCGCGAAATGCCGTAGCGCTTCAGCGCGGGCAACGATGTCGCGCCGCAGTCGATCAGGAAGTTGACGCGCTCTCCCGCGACGTGGAAGCAGGTGTTGAGCCGGCCGCCGGAGCCGAGCGCATCGCCACAGCCGACAAATCGCAGTTGCATCGCTGATCCCTCGGCCACGGCAGTTGCCGGGCCAGGGCACCTCTACGCTGGGGCGAAGGCGAGCGGAAGCCCAACCATCGCCGGATTGCACGCGCCCCGATGTCGCGTCGATCGACACGTGGCGGATGGACGCACGATAGCGCCGCCATCCGACGCGCGCCGGATCGCGCCGGAGAGGCGAGGGGCTTGTCGCCGAAGTTACACCAGCGTGACCTTGCCGCTGGCCAGATCATAGACGCCGCCGACGACTTTCAGTTTGCCGGCCGAGACCATGTCCGCCAGGATCGGCTTCGATTGCTGCAACTGCTGCACATTGCTGCGGACGTTCGCGATTACCGCTCGCTGCGGCAGGTCGTCGCCGGCCTGCTTGAGGGCGGGCTCGATCCCGGGCTTCATCGCGCGCACCAGATCGCCGATGTGACCGGGCAGGTCATTGCCCTTCTGCAGCGCGCCGATCGTGGCGTTGACCGCGCCGCAATTGCTGTGGCCGAGCACCATGATCACCTTGGTGCCGAGCACCGCGGCGCCGTATTCGAGACTGGCGAGCCCGTCCTGCGTGACGAAATTGCCCGCGACGCGAACGACGAACAGACTGCCCGGCCCCTGGTCGAACGCCAGTTCCGGCGCGATCCGGGAATCGGCGCAGCCCAGGATCGCGGCGAAGGGCGATTGGCTTTGCGTCCGGGCAACCCGGCCGGACGAGAAATCACGCTCGCGTAGTTCGTTGCCGACATAGCGCGCATTGCCCTGCATCAGCTTGTCGAGCGCCGCCTCGGGCGTATCGCTCGGCTCTTTCGCCTGCGCATGGGCTGCCAGCGGCAGCGATGCCGCGGCGAGTAGTCCGAGCCCGCCTTGAAACAGTTTCCGACGAGACAGGGCATTGTTGGGGCAAGCGCCGCACATTTCAGCTCTCCTTTTTGCGATCCTCGGAGAGATGGTATTTCGGTGACATGGATTTCGCGAAGAGCTGTTTTGACCGCAACTCATTCTGTCGTGAAATCCGAGCTAATCCGGTGCTGTCAATTTTAGGAAAGTTGAACCGGCCGTCGCAGCCGGAAACGAGGTGCGTAGCATCGCCGGATAGCGCAGCGCCTGCAGCCCGCCGCGCCAGACGTAGTGCAGCAGCAGCGCGATCCACAGCCCGGTGTTGCCGAGCGGGCGCAGTGCCAGCCAGCTCGCGAAGAACAGCACCAGCGACAGCAACATCAGATTGCGCATCTCGCGCGCCCAGGTGGCGCCGATGAAGATGCCGTCGAACGCGAAGGCGAACACGCCGAGCACCGGCGCCAGCGTCACCAGCCAGAGATAGTCGCGCGCGGCGCGGCGCAGTTCTTCGTTCGACGTCATCACGTCGATCAGCATCGGGCCGGCCAGCGCGTAGGTCGCGCTCACCACCAGCGCGAAGCCGAAGCCCCACAGGATCACCAGCCGCGTCGCCGCGACGAAGCCGGCGCGGTCGCGTGCGCCGAGCGTTCGGCCGCAGAGCTGCTCGGCGGCGTTGGCGAGGCCGTCGAGAAAGAACGCGCTGACCATCAGGAAATTGTTGAGCACCGAGTTGGTGGCGAGCACGACGTCGCCGTCGCGGGCGCCCTGCGCGGTGAAGAACAGGAACACCGCGATCATCGCGGCAGTACGAATCATGATGTCGCGGTTGACCGCGAACATCCGCTTCAACTTGTCGGAGTCGAACAAGGCGGCGCGCGACGGCCGCGGCACGCCGCGGAACAGCCAGATCGCGACCGCAAGCCCGACGACCAGCCCCGAGCCCTCGGCGATCACCGCCGCGATCGCCGCGCCGGCGATGCCGAACTCGAACCACAGCACCAGCGCGATCGTCGTCGCGATATTGATCAGGTTGATCGCGACCTGCACGCCGAGCGCGAGCTTGGCGCGCGCCTGCCCGACCAGCCAGCCGAGCACGGCGAAATTCGCCAGCACCAGCGGCGCGGACCAGATCCGGATGGAGAAGTAGGCCTTCGCCGCCGCGCTGACGCCGTCGCTGCCGCCCATCGCGCCGATCAGCGCGGCTGCCATCGGCGCTTGCAACGCGATCAGCGCCAGCCCGATCAGCGCGGCGACGATCAGGCCGCGGACCAGATGAGCGGGCACTTCGCGGGTGTCGCCGGCGCCGAGTGCCTGCGCGGTGAACGCCAGCGTGCTCATCCGCAGGAAGCCGAACAGCCAGAACAGGCAGTCGAAGATCACCGACGTCATCGCCACGCCGCCGAGCATGGTGGCGTCGCCGAGTCGTCCGATCGCCGTGGTGGCGACCACGCCGAGCAGCGGGGTCGTCAGGTTGGCGACCATCGCCGGGCCGGCGATGGCGAACACCTGCCGGGAGGTGACGAACGAGGCGGGAGGCAAAATTCCGATCCGCGCGGATTATCTCCCGCGCGGCGTGCCGAACAGGCGAGTCAGCAGCCAGATCGGGATCACGATCCCCGCGCCGAGCAGGAAGTAGCGCCACACCCCGCTGATCGCGTCGAAGCCGAGATCCCAGATTCGCTGGAATAGCAGCCGGATGCTGACGAGGATATTCCACGGATCGAGGCCGATCGCCGCCAGCACGACGCCGACCAGGATCGACATCAGCACCAGGCGGAACAACACCGCGAGCGGCGAGCCGCCGAGGAAGCGGGTCAGGCTGTCGTCGGAGGCCGGAATATTTCGGGTGTCGTCGCGCATCACTGGGTCCTCGTGCGGTGCGGCCGCATGATAATCGCTGTCGAGCAGATGGGGAACCGGCCTGATGGCGTCAATGGCTGCTCGGGGCGGCTTTTTCGGGGCCGGCGGTGTCGGCCTTCAGCATCCGTTCCAGCGTCGCCAGCCGGTCGGCGTCGCGCGGCGGCTTGTCCCAGCGCAGCCGGCTGATTCGCGGAAACCGCATCGCCACGCCGGACTTGTGCCGCGGCGAGCGTTGCAGCCCCTCGAACGCGACTTCCAGCACCAGGCCCTGGTCGGGCTCGTGCACGACATGGCGGACCGGGCCGAATTTCTCGGTGGTGTTGCGGCGGACGAAGCGGTCGATCTGCAGCAGCTCCTCGTCGGTGAAGCCGAAATAGGCTTTGCCGACCGGAACGAGCTGGTCGCCGTCGTCGCCTTCAGTCCAGACCCCGAAAGTGTAGTCGGAGTAATAAGACGAGCGCTTGCCGTGGCCACGCTGGGCGTACATCAGCACCGCGTCGATGATGTGCGGGTCGTGCTTCCACTTCCACCACTGGCCTTTCGGCCGGCCGGGCAGATACAGCGCGTCGCGCCGCTTCAGCATCACGCCCTCGACCGCGTCGGCGTCGAGGCCGGCGCCGGCGCTGGCCGGATCGCGCCGCGCCGCCCGCAAGCCGTCCCAATCGTCGAACGCGACCGTCGGCGAAAGATCGACTCTGGGGTCGTCGAGCCGTGCGATGAAGCGCTCGAGCCGCGCACGTCGATCGACGAAGGGCTGTATCCGCAGATCCGCGTCGCCGTCGCCGAGCAGGTCGTAGGCGCGCAGATGAATCGGATACTCCTTGATCAGCTTCGGCGTCACCGATTTGCGGTTGAGCCGTTGCTGCAGCACGTTGAACGACTGCACCCGGCCTTCGCGCAGCACCAGGAGTTCGCCGTCGATCGCGCCGGGCAGCCGCAGCGATGGCAACAGGTCCGGGAAGCTCATGGTGATGTCCTCGCCGCTGCGCGAATACAGCCGCACCACGGTTTCGCCGTCGTCGCCGATGCCGCTCACCGCCTGGACGCGGATGCCGTCCCATTTCCATTCGGCGATGTAGTCGGCCGGGGTCATGGCCTCGAAGTCGGCGTCCTCGACCGCATGCGCCAGCATCACCGGGCGGAACGGCGCCGGATCGCGGTTGACCGGCTGCGGGCCGCGGCCGTCGAGCCAGGCGAACAAGTCGAGATAGGGCGCCTCGAGCCCGGGCCAGACCAGTTCGACGTCGTGCGGATCCTTATCGCCGAGCGCTGCGGCAGCGGTCTTTGCGAGGCGCGCCGAGATGCCGATCCGCAGGCCGCCCGTGACGAGCTTCAACAACGCCCAGCGTCCGGTCTCGTCGAGTTCGTCGAGCCAGCGCGCAAGCTGCGCCGGCAGCTCGGCCTTGCCGAGGCTGTGCAGCGTGGTGACGATGTCGGTGAGCGTCGGCGGCGGCGGGTTGTTGTGGCCAGCTTTCGTTGCTGCGTCGGATAGTGGAGAGGTGTGTTCACCCGACGGACTGCGCGCTCCCTCTCCCGCTTGCGGGAGAGGGGTGGGGTGAGGGTGCGCCGAGGAAAAGCTCCCGTTGTCGACCCCCACCCCCGACCCCGGATCAAGTCCGGGGCAGGCTCCCTCCCCGCAAGGGGGAGGGGAGGAGGCTCGGCCTCGCGGCGCAGGCCACATCAGCGCGACCGTCTCCGACAGGTCGCCGACATAGTCGTAGGACAGGCCGAACAGCACCGGATCGGTGCGTTCGGCGATCAGAGTCCGGATCAGGCCGGGCTTGGCGTGGCGAAACGACAATGCGCCGGTCAGCGCGGCCAGCGCATAGCCGCGGTCGGGGTCTTCGGTGGCGCGGAAGTAATTGGTGATCAGCCGCAGCTTGTTGTTGCGGCCGGGCTCATAGGCGAGGCGGTCGAGCAATTCGGCGAACCGGTTCATGCCTCGGCGGCCTCGGTCTCGCCCGCCGCCAGGCCGACGTCTTCGTCTTCGTCACCGTAGCCGACCAGATCGAGCGGGCGCGCGGTGAGGCCCTTGCGCTGGCACCAATGCACCAGCGCGTCTTCCTGGCCGTGGGTGACCCAGACTTCGCCGGCGCCCGTTGCGGCGATGGTCGCGGTCAGGCCGTCCCAGTCGGCGTGGTCGGAAATCACCAGCGGCAGCTCGACGCCGCGCTGCCTCGCGCGGGCGCGCACCCGCATCCAGCCGGAGGCGAAGGCTGTGAGCGGATCGGGGAAGCGCCGCGTCCACAGATCGGACGTCGCGGACGGCGGCGCCAGCGTGATGGTGCCGGCGAGCTCGGCCTTCTTCACCCCCTTGACCGGCCGCAGCTCGCCGAGCGGCAAACCGCGCTGGGCATAGTAACGCGTGATCTTCTCCATCGCGCCGTGCAGATAGATCGGTGCATCATAGCCGGCATCGCGGATCAGTGCGATCACCCGCTGCGCCTTGCCCAGCGAGTACGCGCCGACCAGATGTGCGCGCTCCGGAAACAGCGCGACGGATCCGAGCAGCTTGCGCACTTCCCCGGTTGCGTCGGGATGGCGAAATACCGGCAGCCCGAAGGTCGCCTCGGTGATGAAGACGTCGCACCGGACGAGTTCGAAAGGCGTGCAGGTCGGGTCCGGCGCGTCCTTGTAGTCGCCGGAGGCAACGATCCGGAGGCCGCCGCATTCGACCGCCACCTGCGCCGAACCGAGCACGTGGCCGGCCGGATGGAAGGTCACTGTCGTCTCGCCGAGCCGGATCGTTTCGCCGTAGCCGATCGCCTGCGTGCTGCCGGCGAAATTTTCGCCGTAGCGCAGCCGCATCATGTCGAGCGTTTCCTGCGTCGCCAGCACCGCGCCGTGGCCGGGCCGGGCGTGGTCGGAATGGCCATGCGTGATCACGGCCCGTTCGACCGGCCGCACCGGGTCGATGTGGAAGCCCCCTGGCTTGCAGCACAGGCCTTCGGCTTGGGGCATCAGGATGTCTTGCGGGCGCATCGACGACATATAGGCGGGCCTCGACTGCAAACGAGTCTCGACCCGCCCGGTTCCGTCGACCGGCTTCTCTTTCAGCGGGAAGCGGAGGCTTCCCGCCGCGCCGCTGCGGCATCATCCAAACAAAAACCCCGGCCGTGAGGCCGGGGTTCGATATCTGTCGTCGCTGTCGGGAAGGCTTAGTACTTCGCAACAACCGGCTGGTTGAAGTGATAGTTGATGCCGGTGCGGAGCATGTGATTGGTCACCTTGGAGGTGCTCACGGCTGCGCCGCCCAAGAACGAGTCGGTGGTCGAGCCGAGGTCGACGTAGAGATATTCGGTCTTCGAGGTCCAGTTCGGGCCGAGCAGGCCGAACAGCTGGAACGGCGTCTCGACGCCGGCGCCGACCGCATAGCCGCTGCGCGAGCGGTTGAAGGTCTCGTTGCTGAACGCGGTCACGACGTTGGTCTTGACGTTGCCGTAAGCGTAACCGCCGGTGGCGTAGAACAGGGTCGAGCCGACCGTGTAGCCGAGGCGGGCGCGGGCGGTGCCGAACCAGGGAAGCTTCTGGTTGTAAAGGAGGAGCGAACTTAACACCGCGGCCCGGTCATCCTTCTGGGTCGAGCCTTGGAAGTCGGCCTCCGCACCGAACACCCAGTTCGAAGCCTGCCAGTTGTAGCCGATCTGACCGCCGCCGACGAAGCCGTCCGGCGAGAGGTTGAAGTTCTCGCTAAAGATCACCGACGAGGTCGTCCGGTTGCGCGCGGTGGCGCCGCCGAAATTGCCGCCGAGATACAGGCCGGCCCAGTTCGCCGGGGGCGGCGTGATGTACATGCCGTTGCCGCCGATGCGATAGTTGAGGCCGACGCGGAAGATGCTCTCGCGATATTCGGTGCGCAGCGCCTGGGTGCCGAACACGTCGTTGCGGTTGCCGAGGTCGAGATACAGATATTCAATCTTGCCGGTCCAGTTGCCGCCGATCGCCGCTTCGACGCCGGAGCCGATGGTCCAACCGGTGCGGGTCTCGCTGAAGGCGAACGGCACGATGCCGCCGATCTGGGTAACGGTGGTCTTGACGTTGGCGGCGGCGAAACCGCCAGTGAAGTAGCCGACCACCGGGCCGCGCACCAAGCCCACGCGGCCGCGCACGGTGGTGAACCAGTCCAGCTTCTGATTGTAGTTGGCCGCGCCGAGCGGGCTGCTCAGGGTGGTATGGCCGTCGGTCATACCGCTGCCCTGGATGTCGGCTTCGACGCCGATCAGCAACGGACCGAGGAAGGTGGTATTGGACTGCCAGTTGTAGCCGATCTGACCGCCGCCGATCACCCCCTGGGGCGACAGGTGCGAGGCAACGCCGCCCGCCGGGACGGCATGGGTCTGAAGGTCACGACCGAGGCCGACGCCGACGTTCGCGCCGATGTAGAAGCCGGTCCAGTCATAGACGGCCGCGATCGGCGCCTTGAGGTACGGGGCTTTGACGGCAAGATCGGCCGCCTGGGCGCTGACGGCTGAGCCAATGAGCGCGACGCCGACGAGAATCTTTTTCATGAGTGGACCTTCCTGACAATTGCCCAACTATTACCCGGCATGCCCTCTTTGCGCTGTACCCGTGCGGCCACAGTCGCTGAAAATCGGTCCCCGGCCTCGCCGTAAATGATTGATTAACGGACTGAATCCGAGCGGAGCGAAGTCCGCCGGAGGCTGCGGCACCAAGTCGCTGGGAAGAATCGACAAATTCATTCGAATTTGCCGCCAAGCGGCAAATCCCGCTCCAATTTCGCGCGCCGAGGGTTGCGGTCCTGAAGTGTTCCGCACAGGATGACTTGCCGCAAAGAGCGATTCAAGCCGCGGCAAACGAGAACCGGACGCGCCAGCGAACCGGCACAACAGGGGAGGAAACTCAATGAATTTACGCCCGAATTCCGTTTTCGCGTCGGCAGCCGCGGTGGCCGCGGTTATGCTTGCGGCCACATCGGCTGCAGCGGCGGAGAAGAAATACGATCCCGGCGCCAGCGACACTGAAATCAAGATCGGCCAGACCGTGCCGCATTCGGGTCCCGGTTCGCTCTATGGCGTGCTCGGCCGCGTCGGCGAAGCCTATTTCCAGATGCTGAACGACAAGGGCGGCATCAACGGCCGCAAGGTCAAATTCCTGACCCTGGACGATTCCTACAGCGCGCCGAAGGCGGTCGAAGCCACCCGGCGGCTGGTCGAGCAGGAAGAGGTGCTGGCGCTGTACGGCTCGCTCGGCACCGCGCCGCAGACGGCTGTCCACAAATATCTCAACAACAAGAAGGTGCCGCAGCTGCTGCTGAACACCGGCGCGTCGAAATGGAACGACCCGAAGAACTTCAAATGGACCATGGCGGGTCTGCCGCTCTATCCGACCGAGGCGCGGATTCTCGCCAAATACGTGCTCAGCGTGAAACCGGACGCCAAGATCGCGATCCTCTATCAGAACGACGATTTCGGCCGTGACTTCCTCGGCCCGTTCAAGAAGGTTTTGGAAGACGCCGGCGGCAAGGCCAAGGTGATCGCCGAGGCCAGCTACGATCTGACCGAGCCGACCATCGACTCGCAGATGATCAATCTGTCGAAATCCGGCGCCGACGTGTTCTACAACATCACCACCGGCAAGGCGTCGTCGCAGTCGATCCGCAAGGTCGTGGAACTCGGCTGGAAGCCGCTGCAACTGCTGTCGGCCGGCTCGACCGGGCGCTCGATTCTCGAGGCCGCAGGCCTCGACAACGCCAAGGGGATCGTGGCGATCGCCTATACCAAGGACATCGGATCGCCGAAATACGCCGGCGACCCCGACGTGATGGCGTTCGAGGAATTGCGCAAGAAGTACCTGCCGAACGTCACGCCGGACAATTCGATCGCGTTCTCCGGCTATGCGCAGGCCGCCGCCATGGCGGAAATTCTGCGCCGCTGCGGCGACGATCTGACGCGTGAAAACGTCATCAAGCAGGCGTCGATGCTGGGCGGATTCCGCGCTCCGCACATGCTGCCCGGCGTGAGCTACTCCTACAAGCCGGACGACTACACTTCGATCAAGACGCTCTACACGATGGAATTCAGCGGCAAGGACTGGATCGTGTCCGACAAGCCGGTCGCTGAATAACGGATCTCACCGCGTCCAGCGCTGACGGGACGCCCGCCTTCGGCGGGCGTTTTGCGTTTCCGGATCGCATGGCCGGCGGAGCCGCGCGACGATCTCGATTTTGACGCGACGAATGCCTAGCTTGGCGATGTGACCATCGCCGATTCCGACGCTCCCCTCGATCTGCTGCCCGACCGCTTTCGGCACTGGTTCGCCGCACGCGGCTGGACGCCGCGCGCGCACCAGCTAGCGTTGCTGCGACAGGCGCGCGCGCAACGCTCGGCGCTGCTGATCGCCCCGACCGGCGCCGGCAAGACACTGGCGGGCTTTTTGCCGACGCTGGTGGAGTTGAGCGAGGCGGCGCCTAACCTCTCCCCGATTGCGGGGAGAGGTCGACTAGCTGGCGTAGCCGGCAAGTCGGGTGAGGGGGCTGATGAGTTGCCCATTGCCGGGGCAGCTGTGTGCGCCGAGGCGCCCCCTCACCCGGCGCGCCGAGCTGCGCTTGCCGCGCCACCCTCTCCCCGCGCGCGGGGAGAGGGTTCGAGCCGCGGTCTCCATACACTGTATATTTCGCCGCTGAAGGCGCTGGCGGTCGACATCGCCCGCAATCTCGAAGCGCCGATCGCGCAGATGAATCTGCCGATCCGGGTCGAGACCCGCACCGGCGACACGCCGGTGTCGCGACGCGCGAGGCAACGCAAATATCCGCCGGACATTCTGCTGACCACGCCGGAACAGCTCGCGCTGCTGCTGGCGTCCGACGATGCGCCCTATCTGTTCGGTTCCCTGCAGCGCATCGTGCTCGACGAGCTGCACGCGCTGGTGACCTCGAAGCGCGGCGATCTGCTGTCGCTGGGGCTGGCGCGGCTTTGGCGGATCGCGCCGCAGCTTCGCGCCACCGGGCTATCGGCGACGGTCGCCGATCCCGATGAGCTCGCGCGCTTCCTGGTGCCGCAGCCGTTCGTTCCCTCTCCCCTTGTGGGAGAGGGTGGCGCCGAACGCAGTGAGGCGACGGGTGAGGGGGCGAGCGCGGGCGCCGAGCCCGCAGCCTACCCCTCACCCCGGCCCTCTCCCACAAGGGGAGAGGGAGAACAGGCCGACATCGTCGTCGCCCGCGGCGCGGCGCAGCCGATCGTCGAGATGCTCGACACCAAGGAGCGGCTGCCCTGGGCCGGGCATTCGGCGCGCCATGCGCTGGCCGAGATCTACGACCTGATCCGGCGCAACACCACCACGCTGGTGTTCGTCAACACCCGCAGCCAGGCGGAGATGCTGTTCCAGGAACTCTGGCGCATGAACGACGACAATCTGGCGATCGCGCTGCATCACGGTTCGCTCGACGTCGCGCAGCGCCGCAAGGTCGAGGACGCGATGGCGGCGGGGCGGCTGCGTGGCGTGGTGTGCACCTCTTCGCTCGATCTCGGCATCGACTGGGGCGACATCGACCTGGTCGTCAATGTCGGCGCGCCGAAAGGCTCGTCGCGGCTGATGCAGCGGATCGGCCGCGCCAATCACCGGCTCGACGAGGCGTCGCGCGCGGTGCTGGTGCCGGCCAATCGCTTCGAAGTGCTGGAATGCGCTGCCGCAATCGATGCGGTCGCCGAAAACGCGCAGGACACCCCGCCGCAACGCACCGGCGCGCTCGACGTGCTGGCGCAGCACATCCTCGGCTGCGCCTGCGGCGAGCCGTTCGTCGCAGATGAATTGTACAAGGAAGTGCGGAGTGCGGCACCTTACGCCGATCTCAGCCGGGCTGATTTCGACGATACGCTCGATTTCGTCGCCACCGGCGGCTACGCGCTGAAGAGCTATGAGCGCTTCGCGCGCATCAGGCAGGACAAGCAGGGCAAGTGGCGCGTCGCCAATCCGAAGGTGCGGCAGGCTTATCGCCTGAATGTCGGCACCATCGTCGAGGAGGCGATGCTGAAGGTGAAGCTGGTGCGCTCGGCGAAGTCCAAAGGCGGCGGCCATACCGGCGCGATCGCGCGCGGCGGCCGGATGCTCGGCCAGATCGAGGAGTACTTCATCGAGGGCCTGACGCCGGGCGACACCTTCGTGTTCGGCGGCGAGGTGGTGCGCTACGAGGCGCTGATGGAGGATCAGGTCTACGTCTCCCGCGCGCACGACAAGGATGCGCGGGTGCCGTCCTATATGGGCGGCAAGTTCCCGCTCTCGACCTATCTGGCCGAACGCGTCCGCGGGTTGCTCGCCGACAAGCAGGCGTGGAAGGGGCTTCCTGATCAAGTGCGTGACTGGCTCGCGCTGCAGAGCAAGGCGTCGCGCGTGCCGGGCCGCAGCGAGCTCGTGGTCGAAACCTTTCCGCGCGCCGCCAAATACTACCTGGTCTGCTACCCGTTCGAAGGACGGCTGGCGCATCAGACGCTCGGCATGCTGCTGACGCGGCGGCTGGAGCGTGCCCGCGCCCGGCCGCTCGGCTTCGTCGCCAACGAATATGCGCTCGCAGTGTGGGGGCTCGGCGATACGTCTCACATGATCCGGCAGGGGCGGCTCGATCTCGACGCGCTGTTCGATCCGGATATGCTCGGCGACGATCTCGAAGCCTGGCTCGCCGAATCGGCGCTGATGAAACGCACCTTCCGTTACGCGGCGATCATCTCCGGGCTGATCGCGCGGCGCTTCGCCGGCGAGGAAAAATCGCGGCGCCAGGTGCTGTTCTCGACTGACCTGGTCTACGACGTGCTCAACAAGCACCAGCCCGACCACGTGCTGTTGCGCGCCGCGCGCGCCGACGCCGCCACGGGGCTGCTCGATTTACGGCGCCTCAGTGATATGCTGACGCGAATCAAGGGGCGCATCGTCCACAAGGAACTCGATCGCGTGTCGCCGCTGGCGGTGCCGGTGATGCTGGAAATCGGCCGCGAAGCCGTGTACGGCGAGGCTTCCGACGAACTGCTCGCCGACGCGGCCGACGAACTGGTGCGCGAGGCGACCGAGCGTCGCTAGAAGAACTGGATGTTCCGCATCCGCTCCGTCATGCCCGGGCTTGTCCCGGGCATCCACGACCACTGCTTCCCCCCGTGTCCATCGTGATGGCCGGGACGAGCCCGGCCATGACGATGTTTGCTGATCCGCTTCCGATCAACGACTCCGCAGTATCGATTGCCGGCGCTACGTTCGCCGCCGATCTGTCCGGCGTGCTGTATTGGGAGCGCGAGCGGCTGCTGGTCGTCTCCGACCTGCATCTCGAAAAAGGCTCGAGCTATGCGATGCGCGGCGTGCTGCTGCCGCCTTACGATACCGTCGCCACGCTGGGCCGGCTCGGCGCCGTGGTCACGCGTTTCAATCCGCGCACGGTGATCGCGCTCGGCGACAGTTTTCACGATCGCGACGCGCATGGCCGGCTGTCAGGCGGCAATCGCGATATCCTGATGGCCCTGCAGGCGGGCCGTGACTGGATCTGGATCGCCGGCAACCATGATCCGGCGCTGCCCGCCGATCTCGGCGGTTGCGTCGCCGACGAGGTCGCGCTCGGCGGCGTGATCTTCCGCCACGAGCCGACCGGGGCGCACGGCGAAATCGCCGGCCATCTGCATCCCAAGGCGCGGGTCAGCCGCCGCGGCCGCAGCGTCGAGCGGCGTTGCTTCGCCGGCGACGGCAGCCGCATGGTGATGCCGGCGTTCGGCGCCTATGCGGGCGGGCTCAACATCCGCGATGCAGCCTTCGCCAGGCTGTTCGGCTCGGCCGTGGTCATCGCCCATGTCCTCGGCGACCACCGTCTCCACGCCATCGCAGCGTCGCGCTGCTGCTGAAAGGCCCTGTTCGGCCCCGCGCGTCGAACGCGCCCCGGATTGACGCGTGCGGGATGGTCAGTCGCGACGAAAGACGATCGACGCCATCCATCCGGTCGCGAGCGCCATCAGGGCGGTCACCAGGCCGTAGATGATGCCGTGCTGCTTCGCCGCGGTGGCGACGAATTGTTCGAAGCCGACCTTGGCGATCTCGAAGGAGGTCTCGGTCTGGGTCAGCAATTCGCCATTGCCGAGCAGCTTGATGTGCACTTCGTAGCTGCCGATCGGCACTTCGGCCGGCAATGGAATGCCGGTGCGGAACAGCGTCGGCGTGAGGAACTTCACCGCCGCGGGGTCCTGCTCGTACAGCTTGCGTTCCTCGCGGAGCCGGACGAAGGCGGTGCGAAACTGATCGTCGGCGACGACGTCGGCATAGTCGGTGCCGATCCGCTGCGTCAGCAGCGTGTGTCTGATGCCGAGTTGTTGCCGCCGCCGCACGTCGGGCGCGGCGATGGCCTCGATCGGGCGGTTGGAAAACACCGCCAGATAGCTCGGCACCATCAGGAATTCGCGCGAATCGCTGTTGATCCAGATCCCGAATTTCCGTTCCTTGCGCCGCGTCACCATGTTCGTGCGCGGGCCGATCACGGTGACCACGAGGTCGTAGGGCATCTGCGCGACCGGCGCCGGAGAGTCGCGCTCGACCGAACCGAACAGCACCAGCTCGCCGCCGGAATAATTCGGCGTCACGGTGACCCGGGCGTTGGAGACGGAGACGATCAGTTTCTCGGCCTGCGCCGGCCAGGCGCAGGCGAGCCCGAACGCAGCTGCGACGGTGAATGCGAAGGCCGATAAGCGACGCCGTGCCATCAGCTCGGCCCCGTATCACGGATGGTGAAAAGCTCGTCCGGGCGGATGCCGAGCTCGACACCGAAGCGGACCCCGACCCCGAGCACCAGAAGGCCCAGCAACAGCCGCAGCTGCTCGCTGCGGATGCGCTGGCCGGCGCGGGCGCCGAACTGCGCCCCGGTGACGCCGCCGATCATCAGCATCAGCGCCAGCACCGCGTCGACCAGATGGTTGGTCGCAGCGTGCAGGATGGTGGCGATCAGCATCGTCACCAGCGTCAGCACCATCGACGTGCCGACCACCATGCTGGTCGGCACCCGCAGCAGATAGATCAGCATCGGCACCAGAATGAAGCCGCCGCCGACGCCCATCACCGCGCCGATGAAGCCGATCAGGAGGCCGATCGTCACCACCGGGATCACCGACAGATACATCTTGGAACGTTTGAACCGGATCTTCAGCGGCAGCGCGTGGATCCAGTTGCGGTTGCCGGTGCGGCCACTGAGCGCGACTTCGCCGCGGCGGGTGCGCAGGATCGCTCGCAGGCCCTCATAGACCATCAGCCCGCCGACTCCCGTCAGCAGCACCACATAGGCCAGCGCAATCGTCAGATCGAGCTGGCCGATCGAACGCATCAGCACGAAGAACCACACGCCGAGGGCGGTGCCGGCGATGCCGCCGCACAGCAGCACGAAGGCCAGCATCGGATCGATCGCGCGGCGCCGCCAATACGACAAAGCCCCGGAAAACGACGAGGCCGCCATGTGGCTGGTGACGGACGCCACCGCGACGGCGGGCGCGATGCCCACGAAAATCAGCAGCGGGGTGAGTAGAAAGCCGCCGCCGACGCCGAACATGCCGGACACGAACCCGACCGCGGCGCCCATCGCGAGGATGAGCAGGACGTTGACCGGCAGGTCTGCGATCGGGAGATAAAGCTGCACGCGCGGTCGCTTCGGAGTTCGTCGCTGTGGCTGAAAGCGCGGATCGTCGACCCGACAACCCTGAATAGCCGAAATCGGGCTGAGCAGGGATTAACGAATCCGCGACGACCGGGCTTTTTTCAGCCCGGCGGCCGGATCGTTTTCAAGACGGTGAACGAACAGGCTTAACGCGCGGCGCGCTTGCTGGTCGCTGGTTTGGCTGTGGCGGTCGCCTGCGCGTCCCAGCCGCCGGCCGGCGCCGCGACCTTGACGGCGCTGTCGGGCTGCGGCTCCACGGTGAAGGTCTGGATCGCGAGCCGGGCCGCCGACAACGACTGCGGGTCGAGCCGCTTGGCGACGTCGTCGCGTTTGCGCGCGGAATCGGCGTCACCCTGGGCGGCGGCGAGGCTGAACCATTTGAACGATTCGGCGAGGTTCTGTTCGACGCCGATGCCGCGGGCATAGAGGATGCCGAGGTTGAACTGGCTGTCGGCGACGCCGCGCTCGGCCGCCTTGCGGAACCATTCCGCAGCGCTCTTGTAGTTGGCGCCCTTGGCGCCGCCATCGGCGTCGAGCACCGCGAGATTGTGCATGGCCTTGGCGTTGCCGCGGTCCGCCGCCTGAATGTAGAAGCGCCGGGCCGTGTCGAGGTCCTTCTTCACGCCGAGGCCCTTCTCGTTGAGGGTCCCCATCCGGAACATCGCCGGCACGATGCCGGCTTGCGCCGCGCGGCCGTACCACTTCGCCGCTTCCTCGAAATTCGCGGTGATACCCTTGCCGTCGGCGTAGCGGTTGCCGACCTCGTAGGCCGCCGCGGCGTCGCCCTTCAGCGCGGCCTTGCGCAGCGCCTGTCCGCCGATCGCGTCGGGGAGGGTTTCGCCGGCCGGAATCGCGACCGTGGCCGTGACCGTGGTGTTTGCGGCGGCGTTGACCTGCGGCGTCGGGATCGTCCCGGTGACGTCGGCGGAGGCAGGAGCGGTGGACGGCGCGGGCGGCGCAGCAGGCGTTTGCGGCGGCGCGAACAGCGACTGCCGATTGATCGGGGTCGGCGATGTCATCGACGGGGCGGGCGTCGGCGTGGCGGGGTTCGCCGCGGGCGGCTCGATCTCTTCGTCCCCACTCTGCGGCATCAAGTCCTGCGGCGCCGGTTCGCTGAGGCTGGCGGCCGGGGTCGGGTGGCCGTCATCGAGCAGATTCATCGCCATCTTGAAGGTGCCGAGCACGATCACCACGACGCTGGCGCCGACCAGCAGCGAGCGGATCTTGGACCCGATGGTCGATCCCGGCTTGCCGGGAGCCGGGCCGGACTTGCCGCCGTCGCCCTTGGGCTTGTCGCCGGATTGGGTGGTGGCCGCTGCCGCGGCCTGCGCGGCGCGGCGGGCGGCCGCGATGAAATTCGAGCTGCTGGCGGGCTCCGGCTTGGCGCCGGCGAATTCGCTGATGGCGCTCTCCGAGGCTGCGATGCGTTCCGACGGCGACGCCACCCGGCCGGGAGGGCGGGTGCCGGGTTCGAGCGGATGATCCGGTGGCAGCGAGGCATCGGCGGCGAGCCTTTGCGGCGCGATCTGCGGCTCAGGGGCCGAGGGGCGGCTGACGGGCGGCGCCAGAATATCCATGATCGCCCGCGGTCCCGGCGTCGGCTCGGGCTGTTCCGTGGGCCGCGTCGGCGCGAACTCCCGCGGAGCGGCCGCGAACGCGGTCGCGGCTGCGGGATTCGGCATCTCCGGGCGCGGCGGCAGCGAGATTTGCGGCGCCGCCGGCGGAGGCGTGACGACCGGCTGCTGCGGCTGGGCGGGTTCGCGCGCCGCCGCGGGTTGCGGCGCGGACCGCGCCTTGCGCAAATCGCCTTCGATCATCGCCAGCCGGTCGACGACGTGGCCGAGCGTGTTGTGAACCGCTTCCAGCGAATCCTGGGTGTGGCGTCCGGTTTGCGACTGGCTCAGGCGGATGTCGGAAATTTCGCGCTTGATCGACTCGACGACGCCCGGGTCGAACGGCGGCGCGGCCGGCGCGCGACCGAGATCGGCGATGCGGTGGAAGCTCTCCTGCTGCCGCTCGAGCATCCGGAGGATGTCCTGCAGCCCTTCCTCGACCCGGCCGAGATCGCCGCTGCCGCGTTGGACGGCGGCGGCTTCCATCCGCTCGAGCAGGTAGGAAACACGCTGTTCGAGATGAGCGAACGCCGACGAGCCGTCGTTGCCGACCGGCATCTGATCGAGCCGCTCCGACAGCGCCCGCACCGCGCCTTCGAGCTGCTCGGTGGATTCGGTGGCGATCGGCCGTTCGCGGTTCTCCAGCGCCGCGGTCAGCGCCGAAATCCGGCTTTCCAGCGCCGCGAAGGAATCGCTGTGGCTGTCGGCGCGGGCGAGCTGATCGACCTTGTCGGCCAGCGTGTGAACGTTGTCGCTGAGCTGCGCCAGCGCCTCGTTGGAGGCGACGTTGGAGACGATGCCGCGCAATGCGCCGATTGCATTCTCGAGCTGTTGCAGCGTGCCGGGATCGTCGCTGTTGCGCACGATCATGTCGATCTTGCCGCCGAGATTGCGGATCGCCTCGTCGAAGCCGGCGAGCTGCTCGGCCGGCGTCAGCGAGCGCAAGGCATCGCGGATTTCGCCGAGCGCGCGTTCGATCCCGGCGATCACGCCGGCGTCGCTGCCGTTGGCACGGGTCTCGTCGAGCCGCTGCGACAGCGATCTGATCTCGCTTTCGAGCGATTCGATCGCCTTGCGCGGCAATGCTTCGGTGATGGTCTGGCGGATATCGGCGAGATCGGCGCGGAACGCCGCGATCGATTGCTCGATCACGTCGGGGCGCTGCAGCGCGTCGATCTGGCTGGTGATCTTGAGGAGCTGTTGCTCGAGGCTGGAAAAGTCGGGCCCCGGCCGTGCCTGCGGCGGCGCCATCGCCGGCGCGATCGGCGGCGACTGGCGCAGCGGCATCCGCTCCACCGGGGCGTCGAGCTCGGACTGGCGCGCGGCGATCTCGGCGATCGCGCGATCGAGCGCACTCGGATCGAGCGGCGGCGAGGCGTGATAGACCTGCGCCGCGGCGTGCTCGACGCGTTCGGTCGGCGATTGCGGGGCGGAGGCAGCGGCTCGGGGCGGCGCGGCCTGCGTCGGCGCGACGGCTGAGGGGGCCGCCGTAGCGACCTTGGGTTCGGTGATCCGGGCGAGCCTTGCGTCGAGTCGCGAAATCGCGTCGTTGAGCTGCCGCGCCACGCCGGGCTCGCTGCGCACCGGGGGGCGTGAAATCTGGTCGATCTGGCGGGCGATGGAATCCAGCCGTTGGTGAATTTCGGCGACCTCGGTCGCGTTCTTTTCCGCCAGCGGGGCGCGGATCGACTCCCGGGTCGTGTCGGCCGTCGGGTGCGGCTGAGGTGCGCTGTCGCCGAGCTGACCGTCGATCCAGTCGGCGAGCGACATGCCAGCGCGCCGGGCGGCGGCCTCCGCCCTTTCGCGCACTGACGGTTCGATGCCCTCGACGCTCCACGATACGCGATTCATGCCCTTGTCCGCTTCCGAACCGGCGCCTGCGGCGCCCGCGAATCCTCCCCGTCGTGTCCGTGCCGAAAGACACCCGAATTCAATGCGGGAGGGCCGCCTCTGGCATCGACTTTTTCCTGTTAGGGTAAATACCGAGTTAAGGATTTGGGCGGTTGCGCCGTAAAGTTGCCGGTCGCGACCCGCCCGCCACACCTTCGCGCGGTCGCCCGGTGTGTTCGCTCGCTATCGGGTGAACAGGGCGCTCAAATCGTCGATATCCGATTCCGTCACGACGGTGTGGGCCGGGTTCAGCACCGCGGTCTGACCGATATAGGCCCAGTACAGAAATTCGGCCCGCGGTAGCGCGCGCCGGCCTTCGACGCCCGACTCGATCATGAGCTTCGACAGATAGTCGATGCGCCGGGCATCCACCGAGGCGACCATCGCCGCCGCAGTGGGATCGGTCGCCGCAAGCTCGCGGATCGCCCGGTCGAGGCTTCGGTCCTCGTTGAAGGCGAGCTTCATCAGATGCGTCAGCCGCGCCGGCCCGACGATGGCGGCGTCGATGTCGCGAAACACCTGGTCGGTCGCTCGCTCCTGCCAGAGCTGCAGGAGTTGCAGGCGGAAATCGGTGGCGTCCCTGAAGTGCCAGTAGAAACTGCCCCGCGACACCTCCAGCCCGGCCGCGAGATCGCCGACCTTGAGGGCATTCGCCCCGTGCCTGGCCAGCGTCCGCAGCCCGTGCGCGAGCCAGTCCGAACGTGTCAGCCGGTCCTTGGTATCTGAATCCATGGCCGGACCATACACCAGTGTATTGACAGGTCCAAGCCGCGCCGTTACATGCCATTCATAGGTGTATGGAGATGATCCGACAGAATGCGGCCCCTACGGCTGCCGGGATCATCCTGGTGGAGGAGCGCTCGTGCATGCCATCTCGGTCCAGCGCTGGATGCCCCTGACGGCCGCTTCGCGGCCTGCGTCAGCTGCGCGTGTCGATTGATGTTGCGGCGCCGCCTGTTCGGCAACATCCTCCCTCACCCCACGTTCCCTTTGTATTTATGTCTCGTTGATCTGGAGCGTCGCCGATGGCCTTGACCGGGCTCGACAAGTGGTACGCCTTCATGAAATCCCACGACGCCGCGGCGTTGTGGGAGCTGCTGCATCCCGACGCGGTGTTCGAGAGCCCGGTCGTTCACACGCCGCAGGCCGGGCGCGACATCGTGTTCAAGTACCTCACGAGCGCCGAGAAGGTGCTGGGCGGCCCGGGTTTCAGCTATGTCGGCGAATGGCGCAGCGACAACGGCGCGGTGCTCGAGTTCGAGAACGTGATCGACGGCATCAAGCTCAACGGCGTCGACATCATCACTTTCGCCGAGGATGGCCGTATTACCCGTTTCAAGGTCATGGTAAGACCACTGAAAGCGATCAACCTGCTGCATCGGCTGATGGGAGAGCAACTGGCGCGACAATAAGGCGCTGCGACCGGCCGAATTTCCCTCGCCGCCGTTCGAGATCACTCGGATGGCGGACACCTCACAACAATCCCGATCGAGAGAACCGCATGACGATCTACAAGGCTCCGGTTGAAGATGTCAGCTTCCTGCTGAACAACGTGTTTCACTTCGACAAGTACAACAACCTGCCCGGCTTCGCGGACGCGGCACCCGACGTGCGCGACGCGATCATCAACGAGGCGGCGCGGCTCTCCGAGCAGGTGCTGGCGCCGCTGAATGCGGTCGGCGACCGCGAGGGCTGCGTCCGCCACGACGACGGCAGCGTCACGACGCCGAAGGGCTTCAAGGAAGCCTACAAGCAGATCGCCGAAGGCGGCTGGCTCGGCCTGTCGTCGCCGCCGGAATTCGGCGGCCAGGGCCTGCCGGTGACGCTGACGCAGACCGTCGCCGAATTCCAGATCTCCGCCAACATGGCGTTCTCGATGTATCACGGCCTGACCATGGGCGCCGCCGCGGCGCTGCTGGTCCACGGCAATGCCGAGCAGAAGGCGCTGTATCTGCCGAAGATGACCGCCGGCGAGTGGACCGGCACCATGAACCTGACCGAGCCGCAATGCGGCACCGATCTCGGACTGCTGCGCACCAAGGCGGTGAAGCAGGCCGACGGCAGCTACAAGATCACCGGCACCAAGATCTTCATCTCCGCCGGCGAGCACGACCTGTCAGAGAACATCATCCATTTGGTGCTGGCACGGATCGAAGGCGCGCCCGCCGGGATCAAGGGCGTGTCGCTGTTCGTGGTGCCGAAGATCCTGGTCAATGCCGATGGTTCGCTCGGCGCCCGCAACGGCGTGATGTGCGGCTCGATCGAGCACAAGATGGGCATCCACGGCAACGCCACTTGCACAATGAACTACGACGATGCCACCGGCTGGCTGATCGGCGAAGAAAACAAGGGCATGCAGGGCATGTTCGTGATGATGAACGAGGCTCGCCTCGGCGTCGCCGTGCAGGGCCTCGCGCAGTCCGAGGTCGCGTATCAGAACGCGGTGGCCTATGCGCGCGAGCGTCTGCAGGGCCGTGCGCTGTCGGGACCGAAGGCGACCGACAAGCCGGCCGATCCGATCATCGTGCATCCGGACGTGCGCCGCGTGCTGCTCACCATCCGCGCCTTCAACGAGGCGGCGCGCGCGCTGGTGATGTGGACGGCGCTGAAGAGCGACGTCGCGCACCGTTCCGACGACGCCAAGGAGCGGCAGATCGCCGACGATCATCTCGGCCTGATGACGCCGGTTCTGAAGGGCGTGCTGACCGACGTCGGCTTCTCCAACGCGGTGCTGGCGCAGCAGGTCTATGGCGGCCACGGCTACATCGCCGCCAACGGCATGGAGCAGTTCGTCCGCGATGCCCGCATCGCGATGATCTACGAGGGCGCCAACGGCATTCAGGCGCTGGATCTCGTCGGCCGCAAATTGCCGCGCGACGGCGGCCGCGCGGTGATGGCGTTCTTCGCCGAGGTCGGCGCCTTCGCCAAGGAGCACGGCGGCGACGAGGCGATGAAGCCGTTCGTCACGCCGCTGTCGACCTCGCTCAGCCATCTGCAGCAGGCCACCACCTGGCTGATGCTGAACGCGATGGCGGCGCCCGACAATGCCGGCGCCGGCGCCACCGATTACATGCAGCTGTTCGGCCTGGTGGCCTGCGGCTACATGTGGGCGAAGATGGCCAAGGTGGCACAGGACAAGATTGCCGCCGACGGCGCCACGCCCTATCTGACCACCAAGCTCGTCACCGGCCGGTTTTTTGCCGAGCGAACCCTGCCGGGCACCGCGCTGCATCTCGCGCGAATCCAGGCCGGCAGCGGTACGGTGATGGAATTGCCGGCGGAAGCGTTCTGAGCAAGCCCCAAGCGTCATTGCGAGCGAAGCGAAGCAATCCAGAAGCCGCACCCAAAGACTGGATTGCTTCGTCGCTATCGCTCCTCGCAATGACGAAATGACACGCGATTGTTCAATTCGTCCGGCATCCTGAGCACGGACCGATACGGGAGAGAACCGATGCCCGAAGCCTATATCTACGATCACGTTCGCACGCCTCGCGGCCGCGGCAAGGCCGACGGCGCCTTGCACGAGGTGACCGCGCTGGCGCTCGCCACCGTACCGCTGAAAGCGCTGAAGGAACGCAACAACCTGAAGCAGGACGTGGTCGACGACGTCATCCTCGGCGTGGTCGATCCGGTCGGTGAGGCCGGCTCGGACATCGCGCGGTTCGCGGCGATGAACGCGGGCCTCGGCGAAGCCGTGCCGGGCATCCAGATCAGCCGCTTCTGTGCCTCGGGCCTCGACGCGGTGAACTTCGCTGCGGCGCAGATCATGAGCGGCCAGCACGAGCTGGTGATCGGCGGCGGCGCGGAATCGATGAGCCGCATCGGCATCGGCGCCTCCGGCGGCGCCTGGCCGATGGACCCGTCGATGGCTGTGCCGTCCTACTTCATGCCGCAGGGCATTTCGGCCGATTTGATCGCGACCAAATACGGTTTCTCGCGGGACGACGTCGACGCTTATGCGGTGCAGAGCCAGCAGCGCTCGGCGAAGTCGTGGGAAGAAGGCCGCTTCGCCAAATCGGTCGTGCCGGTCAAGGACATCAACGGCCTGACCATTCTGGCCAAGGACGAGCACATGCGGCCATCGACGACGATGCAGTCGCTCGGGCAGTTGCAGCCGTCGTTCGCGCCGATGGCGGTGATGGGCGGTTTCGACGCGGTGGCGATCCAGTCGCATCCGGAGATCGAGAAGGTCAACTACGTCCATCATGCCGGCAACTCTTCCGGCATCGTCGATGGCGCCGGCGCGGTGCTGCTCGGCAGCAAGGAAGCCGGTGCCAAGCACGGCCTCAAGCCGCGCGCAAAAATTCGCGCCTTCGCCAATATCGGCTCCGAGCCGGCGATGATGCTGACCGGCCCGGTCGACGTCACCAAGAAGCTGTTCGAGCGCTCCGGCATGAAGAAGAGCGACATCGACCTGTTCGAGCTCAACGAGGCTTTCGCCTCGGTGGTGCTGCGCTTCATGCAGGCGTTCGAGATCGACAACGACCAGATCAACGTGACCGGCGGCGCGATCGCGCTCGGCCATCCGCTCGGCGCGACCGGCGCGATGATCCTCGGCACCGTGCTCGACGAGCTCGAGCGCACCGGCAAGGCGACCGCGCTGGTGACGCTGTGCATCGGCGGCGGCATGGGCACCGCGACGATCATCGAACGCGTCTGACGCCGTAGGGTGGGCAAAGCGAAGCGTGCCCACCATCGCATTCATTGCGTGAACGTGGGCACGGCGCGAGGCGCGCCTTTGCCCACCCTACAAACACCCACACCGCCGCGCCGCAACGGCTGCTGGCATCGAAGGAGCTAATCAATGACCTTCAAGATCTTCAAGCTCGAAACCGACGCCGACGGCATTGCGCTGGTGACCTGGGACCTGCCCGGCAAGTCGATGAACGTGCTGGACGCCGCGACCATCGAGGAACTCGGCGCGATCGTCGAGCAGACCACCAAGGACGCCGCGGTCAAGGGCGTGGTGATCACCTCCGCCAAGGAGGCGTTCTGCGCCGGCGCCGACCTGTCGATGCTGGAAACCATGAACCGGCAGTTCGCCCAGATCCGCAAGGACAAGGGCGAGGAGGCCGCGCAGCAGATGCTGTTCGACGAGAGCCGCAAGCTGTCGCAGATCCTGCGCAGCATCGAGACCAGCGGCAAGCCGTGGGTCGCGGCGATCAACGGCCTCGCGCTCGGCGGCGGCTTCGAAGTGACGCTGGCCTGCCACTATCGCGTCGCCGCCGACAATCCGAAGTCGCGGCTCGGCCTGCCCGAGATCAAGGTCGGCCTGTTCCCCGGCGGCGGCGGCACCCAGCGGATTCCGCGTATCGTCTCGCCGCAGGACGCGATGACGATCCTGCTCAAGGGCGACCAGATCAAGCTCGACAAGGCCAAGGCCTGGAAGCTGGTCGACGCCGTGGTGCCGGCCGCGGATTTGATCCAGACCGCGAAGGACTGGATCAAGGGCGGCGGCAAGGCTGTGGCGCCGTGGGACGAGAAGGGCTTCAAGCTGCCCGGCGGTCCGGTGTTCTCCAAGCAGGGCATGATGATGTTCCCGGCCGGCAACGCGATCTATCGCCGCGAGACCTACGACAACTACCCGGCCGCGCGCGCGATCATGAGCTGCGTCTACGAGGGCCTGCTGGTGCCGATGGATACGGCGCTGCGGATCGAGTCGCGCTACTTCGCCAAGGTGCTGCAGACCAAGGAAGCCGCGGCGATGATCCGCAGCCTGTTCTTGTCGATGCAGGAGCTGAACAAGGGCGCGCGCCGCCCGCAGGGCGTGCCGCCGACCAAGGTCAAGAAGCTGGCCATCATCGGCGCCGGCTTCATGGGCGCCAGCGTAGGCTACGTCTCGGCCAAGGCCGGCATCGACGTGGTGCTGATCGATCGCGATCAGGAGAGCGCCGACAAGGGCAAGGCGCACTGCAAGAGCGTGATCGACGGCCTGATTGCCAAGGGCCGCGCCAAGCCGGCCGACGCCGAAGCGCTGATGTCGCGCATCACGGCCACGCCGGACTACAACGCGATCTCGGATTGCGACCTGGTGATCGAGGCGGTGTTCGAGGATCGTAAGATCAAGGCCGAGACCTACGCCAAGGCGCAACCGCTCTTGAAGGAAGGCGCGATCTTCGCCTCCAACACCTCGACGCTGCCGATCAATTCGCTGGCCGAGGAGTTCAAGGACCAGTCGAAATTCGTCGGCATCCACTTCTTCTCGCCGGTCGAGAAGATGATGCTGGTCGAAATCATCGTCGGCAAGAACACCGGCGACGTCGCGCTCGCGACCGCGCTCGACTACACCCGTCAGATCAACAAGACCCCGATCGTGGTCAACGATTCGCGCGGCTTCTTCGCCAACCGCTGCGTGCTGCGCTTCACCGCCGAAGGCCTCGAGATGCTGATGGAAGGCATCCCGGCGCCGATGATCGAGACCGCGGCGAAGATGGCCGGCATGCCGGTCGGGCCGCTGTCGCTCGCCGACGAGGTCGCGCTCGATCTGGTGCTGAAGATCATGAAGGCCACCGAGGCCGATCTCGGCGAACAGGCGGTCGATCAGCAGCAGAAGAAGCTGATGGTCGAGATGGTGGAGAAGCAGGGCCGGTTCGGCCGCAAGAACGCCAAGGGCTTCTACGACTATCCGGAGAAGGGCAAGGGCCAGAAGGCGCTGTGGGCCGGCATCGGCGCACTGCAGCCCAAGCACGTCGATCCGGATACGGTCGACGTCGAGGAACTGAAGCAGCGCTTCTTGGTGGTGCAGGCGGTCGAAGCCGCGCGCACCGTCGAGGATCACGTCATCACCGATCCGCGCGAGGCCGATGTCGGCTCCATCCTCGGATTCGGCTTCGCGCCGTTCACCGGCGGCACGCTGAGCTACATCGACTTCATGGGCACCAAGGAGTTCGTGGCACTGTGCCACAAGCTCGAGGGCAAATACGGCTCGCGCTTCACGCCGCCGAAGCTGCTCGAAGACATGGCCAAGACCGGCGAAACCTTCTACCAGCGCTTCGCCCCGAAGAAGCAGGCCGCGGCGTAAGTCGTTACTTGCCTCTCCCCGCGCGCGGGGAGAGGTCGGATCAGCGCGAAGCGGTGATCCGGGTGAGGGGCGCGTTTCCACACAGTCGAGAATCAGTGCTCGCGTCGCCCCTCACCCCAACCCTCTCCCCGCGAAGAGCGGGGCGAGGGAGCCCGCCGCCGCTTTTGCAAGGCTTCGGATCGAATTCGAAGGCCGAATGAAAAAGGGCCGGATCATCGTGATCCGGCCCTTTTGTCGTCTGGTCGTTTCAGTCGTCATTGCGAGGAGCGCAGCGACGAAGCAATCCAGACATCACGTGTGTCGAGCTGGATTGCTTCGCTCTGCTCGCAATGACGCTGAAGCGCGCTCACGCCTTCTGCATCAGCCCTTCGCTCTGCAGCGCGGCCTGCACTTGCGGGCGGGCGCCGACGCGGGCCTTGAAGGCGACGAGGTTCGGAAACGCCGAAGTGTCGATCTTCATCCGCTCGGCCCAGCTCAGGATCACGAACAGATAGCCGTCCGCCACCGTGAACGACGAGCCCATCAGGTAGTCCTTGCCGGCGAGCTGTTTGTCGGCATAGGCGAAATATTTGGCGATGCGGTCCTTGAAGAACTGCTTGGCGTCGTCGCCGAGCACCGGGGAGAACAGCGGGCCGAAGCTCTTGTGCAGGTCGGTGGAGATGAAGTTCAGCCATTCCTGCAGGCGGTAGCGCTCGGGCGTGCCATTCTCGGGTGCGAGCTTGCCGCCGCCGATCTTGTCGGCGATCATCTGCACGATCGCCGGGCCTTCGGTCAGCACGCTGCCGTCGTCCAGGCCCAGCGCCGGGACTGAGCCTTTCGGATTGATCTGCGTATAGTCGTCGCCGTTTTCCAGCTTCTTCGCCCGGAGGTCGACCTTGACCAGCTCGAACGGCAGGCCGGATTCGCTGAGTGCGATGTGCGGCGAGAGCGAACACGCGCCGGGCGAATAATACAGTTTCATGGACGGCTTCCTCCTCGGGGAGATGGGACTTATCCCGCGATTAAATGCAGTTGCATGAATTCGAGTCAAGGTCGATGCGGCCGCCTCAGCGCGGCGGGCGGACTAGACCGCGGGTGCGCCGGAAGATGTCGCCGAGGCTGCGGAACAGTTCGGCGCGGGCGGAGGTCGTTCGCCACGCCAGCACCACCTTGCGCGGACAGGCGTCCGGCAGCGGCGCGATCGCCACGTTCTGTCCGCCGAGAACGCCGGCGTCGAGCGCCAGATCCGGCAGCAGGGTGATGCCCAATCCTTCACTGACCATCGAGATCAAGGTCGATAGCGACGTCGCCGAAAAGCTCTCGTCCTGTTGGATGTCGTGGTCGGGGAAGGCGCTCAGCGCGTGGCGTTGCAGGCAATGGCCGCGCTCCAGTAGCATCAGTCGGGCGCCGTCGAGCTGGGACACGCGCACCGGCTCCGGCCCGAAGCTGCCGGGTGGTGCTGCGAGATGATAGCCGTCCTCGAACAGCTCCATGATCTCGATGCCGCTGGTCTCGAACGGTAGCGCGAACAGGATCAGATCGAGCCGCCCGTGATGCAGGCCATCGAGCAGCGGCTCGGTCATCTCTTCTCGCATCAGCAATCGGAGGCCGGGAAAGGCTCGGCGGATTTCGGGCAGCGCGCGCGGAATCAGATAAGGCCCGATGGTGGGGATGGCGCCGAGCCGCAGATCGCCGGTATCCGGCGCAGCCTGGGTTGCGGCGAGCGTTTCGATTTCGCGCGCCGCCAGCAGCACCGCGCGAGCTCGCGCGGCGATCACCGCACCCACCGGCGTCAGCAGCACCGAGCGCTTGGTGCGCTCCGCCAGCACGACGCCGAGCCGATCCTCGAGCTCCTTCAAACCGGCGCTCAGCGTCGGTTGGGTGACGAAACACTGCTCGGCCGCGCGCGAGAAATTCAGGGTGTCGGCGACGGCGACCAGGAAGCCGAGCTGACGGAGGGTGATGTTGGTGTTCATATAGAGTTAGTCTATCACAGAAAGAAATATAATCAATTTCTCCAATCAGTCAGCCTCGCATACATCCGAGGTGCTCGGGACATCCCGATCACCAGGAGACTGCAATGACCGATTTCGCCACGCCTGCCCCCCAACTCAACGCCCCCGCGCCCGCATTCAATGCACCGACCACCCATGGCCCCAAGACGCTGGCCGATTACGCCGGCAAGTGGCTGATCCTGTTCTCGCATCCGGCGGATTTCACCCCGGTCTGCACCACCGAATTCATCGCCTTCGCCAAAAAGCACGACGCCTTTGCGGCGCGTGGTGCCGAGCTGCTCGGCCTGTCGATCGACAGTCACTATTCGCACATCGCCTGGATGCTGAACATCAAGGAGAAGTTCGGGGTCGAGATCAGATTTCCGATCATCGCCGACCTCAGCATGACCGTGGCCAGGGCGTACGGCATGATCCAGCCGGGTGCGTCCGACACGTCGGCGGTGCGCGCGACGTTCCTGATCGATCCCGAAGGCAAGCTGCGCGCGATGGTCTACTACCCGATGATCGCCGGCCGTTCGGTCGACGAGATCTATCGGCTGCTGGTGGCGCTGCAGACGGCCGACGCCAACAAGTGCGCGATGCCGGAGAGCTGGCAGCCGGGCGATGCGGTGATCGTGCCGCCCCCGGCGACAGCGGCCGCTGCGCTCGCCCGCGCCGGTGAGGGCTACGACACGGTCGACTGGTACTACTCGACCCGCGCTCTCTGAGGCTGCGCGCAAGCTCCGGCGCGCGCCGGAGCTCTTCCTTCAACTCATTCGTCTGATCATCACGGAGGATCAAGCCATGACCAATGCTGCGCAGACCACGACCGATGCACTCTCCCGCGTCCTCGGCCGGACCTTCGGCCTCTATGTGCAAACCCACGGCTATCACTGGAATGTCGTCGGGCCGGAATTCCGCCGCCTGCACGCCGCGTTCGAAGAGCAATACAACGACCTCTGGAACGCGCTCGACGACATCGCGGAACGAATCCGCAGTCTCGGCGCTCATGCACCCGGCTCGCTGGCCGAACTGACCGGACTGGCGGGCGCGTCGCCGGCGCCGGCGCAATCTGCCGAAGCCATGGTCGGCGCGTTGATGGCGGGCCACGAGGCGCTGATCGAGGAACTGCGCCGCGCAATCGCCTCGGCGCAGCAGGATGGGGACGAGCCGACGGTGGGATTGTTGAGTGATCGCACGGCCTGGCATCAGAAGCAGCTCTGGATGATGAAGGCAGCCCGCGCCTGACGATTGCTGCGGCGTCTTCCGAAGGGGGCGCCGCGGTTTACCGATGCAGAGGAGGACCGACCGATGACCAAGCCGATCGTGAAGCCGTTCTGGGACGAGGCGACTGGAAGCTGGCAATACGTATTTCATGATCCGCAGACGATGCGGGGCGCGGTGGTCGATCCGGTGTGGAACTACGACCCGAAAGCCGGTGCCACATTCACCCGCAGTGTCGACGAGATCGTCGCCTATGTGCGGGAGGCCGGAATCGACGTCGTCTGGATCCTCGACACGCATCCGCATGCCGATCATTTCTCGGCGGCGCCGCTCCTGTCCGAACGGCTGAAGGCGCCGACCGGGATCGGCGAGCGCGTCACCGAGGTGCAGAAGCTGTGGCAGAAGATCTATCATCTGCCGGAGTCGTTTCCGACCGACGGCCGCCAATGGGACCGGCTGTTCGCCGACGGCGACATCTTCATGGTCGGCGACATTCCGGTGCGGGTGATGTTTTCGCCTGGACACACATTGGCGTCGGTCACCTATGTGGCCGGCGATGCCGCCTTCGTCCATGATACGCTGATGATGCCGGACAGCGGCACCAGCCGCGCCGATTTTCCCGGCGGCTCGTCGAAGCAGCTGTATGCCAGCCTGCAGCGGATCCTGTCGCTCCCCGACGACACCCGGCTTTACGTCGGCCACGACTATGCGCCCGAGGGGCGCGACGCGCAGTGCATGGCGACGGTCGCCGAACACAAGGCGCGCAACATCCATCTTGCCGGCGGTCGCAGCGAAGCCGAGTTCTGCGCCGCCCGCGACCGGCGCGACGCGTCTCTGCCGCTGCCGAAACTGATGCTCGCAGCGCTGCAAATCAACATCCGCGGCGGCCGCAAGCCGGAGCCGGAAGCCGACGGGCGCTCTTATTTGAAGATTCCGCTGGACTATTTCGAGCCGCGTTGATCGCCCGGATTGCGGAAGGCGCCGGTCGTTGCATCGGCGTCTTCCGGGCCGCGGCGCGGCTCCCCGGCGGTCGCCGATCCGGATTCCGATCCGCTCCGTCATCCGATCTCGGGACCAAAGGCGCTTTCTGACGCTGCGATCTTGGCTTTCCGAGCCGGGGGCATTAAATGCGAGTGCATGGAAGACTCGCGATTGCCGCATTTGCAGGCCCTGCGCTAGAGTTCGCGCGCACGATGGATGGAGCGATGAAACGCAAGCCGTCGACCGAAGCGACCGCGGCCTGGGTCCGCCTGATGCGGGTCCGCAGCCGGGTATTGGACGCGGTCGAACTGGAATTGAAGAAGGCCGGCTTCCCGCCGCTCGCCTGGTACGACGCGCTGCTCGAGTTGTCGCGCGCGCCGGCCGGCGAGATGCGTCCGGTCGAGCTCGAGAAACAGATGCTGATCCCGCAATATTCGACCTCGCGCCTGATCGACCGGCTGGTCGACGAGGGGCTGGCGGCGCGGCGCGAATGCAAGATGGACAAGCGCGGCCAGTTCGTGGAAATCACCGAAGCCGGACGCGAGTTGCAGAAGAAAATGTGGGCCGCCTATTCCGCCGCGATCGAAAAACACGTCGGCTCGAAATTGTCGGATGCCGACGCGCTGCGGTTGTGCGGGCTGCTCGACCGGCTGGGCTGCTCGTGCGACGGAGCCGCAGCCACGCCGGCTGCGCGAGACACCGCGTCGTCGCGATGATACACAAAACGTCCCTCTCGCTTGCGGCTGTCGTCTGCCGCGACCCCCGCCACCTTGCGCAGACGATCCCCGCGCGCTGCATCCGGAATTCTCATGGCGCGTGACCAGATCGATATGACGCCGCTGAACTCGCGCGACGAACTGGTCGCGTGGATCGAAGCGGGCGTCAAACCGCCGTCGGAATTCCGCATCGGCACCGAACACGAGAAGACGCCGTTCACGCTCGAGGGCCATCACCCGGTACCTTACGACGGCGCGCGCGGCATCGGCGCGCTGCTCGAGGGCATGAAGATCCTGCTCGGCTGGGAACCGATCATGGAAGGCCCGCACATCATCGGGCTGCACGACGTCACCGGCGGCGGCGCGATTTCGCTCGAGCCCGGCGGACAGTTCGAATTGTCCGGCGCGCCGGTCGACAATGTGCACCAGACCCATTCCGAGCTGATGGCGCATCTGGCGCAGGTGCGCGAGATCGCAGCCCCGCTCGGCATCGGCTTCCTCGGCCTCGGCATGACGCCGTCGTGGTCGCGCGACGACATTCCGGTGATGCCGAAGGGCCGCTACAAGATCATGACCAACTACATGCCGAAGGTCGGCCGCTACGGCCTCGACATGATGTATCGGACCTGCACGGTGCAGACCAATTTGGACTTCTCGTCCGAAGCCGACATGGTCAAGAAGCTGCGGGTTTCGGTGGCGCTGCAGCCGGTCGCGACCGCTCTGTTCGCCAACTCGCCGTTCACCGAAGGCAAGCCGAACGGCTTCTTGTCGTTCCGTTCCGAAATCTGGCGCGACACCGACAACGCCCGCTCCGGCATGATCCCGTGGGCGTTCGAGGACGGCATGGGGTTCGAGCGCTGGGTCGACTACGCGCTCGACGTGCCGATGTATTTCGTCAAGCGCGGCGATGATTACATCGACGTCTCCGGCTCGTCGTTCCGCGATTTCTTCGACGGCCGAAACGACAAGATGCCGGGCGAGCGACCGACGCTGTCGGACTGGGCCAACCATCTGTCGACGATCTTCCCCGAAGTGCGGCTGAAGCGTTACCTCGAAATGCGTGGCGCCGACGGCGTGCCGTGGGGCCGGCTGCCGGCGTTGCCGGCGTTCTGGGTCGGCCTCTTGTACGACGACCAGAGCCTCGACGCCGCCTGGGAGATCGTCAAAGGCTGGGACGCCTGGGAGCGGCAGGCGCTGCGCGACGACGTCCCCCGGCTCGGCTTCAAGGCCAAGATCCGCAACCGATTTCTGTTCGAGATCGCCAAGGAATGCCTGGTGCTGGCCCATGCGGGCCTGAGGCGCCGCGGCCGGATCGATTCGTTCGGCAACGACGAATCGCGGTATCTCGCGCCGCTCGAGGACATCCTCGCCTCCGGCCGCACCCCGGCCGAAGAGATGCTGGAGAAATTCAACGGCGCCTGGCAGGGCTCGGTGGAGCCGGCCTACGACGAATACGCGTTCTGAACCCGACCGGCGAGGGAACGCCGTTCATCGCCCGTACAGGTAGACGACCGTCAGATGCCGTTTTGGTGCGGCGGTCCGGCTCCATATTCTGGTGCACCGATCGGCGGGACACGGGCCTATTTCGAAAGCGGGTGTGGATGCGGCGAGGCGGCCCGCTCAGGGCGTGGATACTCGTGCTTGCCGTCGCTGCGGCGGTGCTGGCGCCGCGCGTGGCGCAGGCGCAGGCCAATTTCGACCGGCCTGGCGCCGATTATCTGCGCGCGCCGGTGGCGAGCAACGATCCCGCCGACTGCGCGCTGATGTGCGAGCGCGACCGCCGCTGCCGGTCCTGGACCTTCGCCTATCCGCAGGCGCCCGAGGACGGTGCGGTCTGCTGGCTGAAGGGCAGCGTACCACAGCGTACGCCGAACAATTGCTGCGTGTCGGGCGTGCGCGGCGCCGGCGTTCTCGAGCCGCGCACCGGCGCGATCGAAGCGTCGATCGACCGCTTCGGCGGCGACTACCGCAATTTCGAGTTGAAGCACAACGAAGGCGACGAAGCCTGCAAGGCCGCCTGCGAGCAGGACAACAAATGCCGCGCCTGGACCTATGCGCGGCCGGGCTATGTCGGCCGCAACGCCCGTTGCTTTCTGAAAAGCCAGGTCAAACCGCCGCAGCGCAAGCCCGGGTTTTTTTCCGGCGTGGTCAGGTAACGTTCGCCGGAACCCTCTCGTAACTCAGGCACGCGCCACCGGGAGAACCGGTGCAGCGCATCGCCAGCAGAGGGATTTCGACATGTTTCAGGCCCAACTGACCCGAAAGACGTTCACCCGCGCCGTTCTCGCCACTGCGCTGACGGCGATGATGCCGCTGGCATCGGCCTTCGCCAATCCGGTCACGCCCTACACGCCGTCCGCCTTCAAGGCGGCTCAGGCGGCCGGCGCGCCGATCCTGATCGCGATCCATGCCGACTGGTGCCCGACCTGCAAGGCGCAGACCCCGATCATCGACCGCCTCGCGGGCGATCCGAAATTCGCCAAGCTGAAGATCTTCCGGGTCGATTTCGACGGCCAGAAGCCGGTCGTGAAGGAGTTCGGCGCCAACATGCAGTCGACCCTGATCGTGTTCAAGGGCACCGCCGAGCAGGGCCGCTCGGTCGGCGACACCAAGGAAGCCTCGATCGCGACCCTGCTCGGTAAGGCGCTGTAAGGCCGTGACCGCGCTGGCACTGGCCTTCCTGGCCGGCCTGCTGTCGATCCTGTCGCCGTGCGTGCTGCCGCTGGTGCCGATCGTGCTCGGCGCTGCGGTGGCACAGCACCGTCACGGTCCATTGGCGCTGGCCGCCGGCCTTGCGCTGTCGTTCACGCTGATCGGGCTGTTGGTGGCGACCGTCGGTTTCAGCGTCGGTCTGGACGGCGGCGTGTTCCGCACCGCCGCTGCGGTGATCATGATCGCGCTCGGCGCCGTGCTGCTGGTGCCGGCGGCGCAGGCGCGGCTCGCCGCCGCCGGCAGTCCGCTGTCGGGCATGGCCGATCAGTATTTCGGCGGGATGCAAGGCGGGATGCAAGGCGGGATGCAAGGCTGGATGCAAGGCTCGGGGCTCGCCGGACAGTTCGGGATCGGGCTGCTGCTCGGCGCGGTGTGGTCGCCCTGCGTCGGCCCGACCTTGGGTGCGGCGTCGCTGCTGGCATCGCAGGGCCGCGATCTGCCGACCGTGGCGCTGACCATGGCGGTGTTCGGGATCGGCGCGGCGCTGCCGCTGGTCGCGCTCGGCTGGGTCTCGCGCACGACGCTGATGGCGATCCGAAGCCGGCTGCTGTCGGCCGGCAAGCTCGGCAAGCTGCTGCTCGGGATCGCCTTCGTCACGATCGGCGTCGCGATCCTCTCCGGCCTCGACAAGACGATCGAAGCCGCCCTGGTCGCCGCCTCGCCGCAATGGCTGACGAATCTGACGACGGCGTTCTAGCCGGCCGGGATCGACGATTGCGTAGGGCCGAGCCCGCGCATGACGGGCGTGCGTGGTGATGCGCGATGCCACACAATTTGCCGTCATCCTCCGCGAAAGCGGAGGATCCAGTATTGCAGAGCGTGCGTGGTGAGCGCACGACGAACTAACAAACGCTCCGGGATACTGGGTCGTCCGGTCGAGCCGGACGATGACGGCTGAGAATGGGACGAGCGTCGCGACCATCTCGGCGCCGTCATCCTGAGGTGCTCGCCCGCAGGGCGAGCCTCGAAGGATGCGGAGATGCGCACAGCCGGTGCCTTGCGGCGCATCCTTCGAGGCTCGCTGCGCTCGCGCCTCAGGATGACGGAGTGCAAGTCGAGAACCTGCACGCCGCGACAGATTCGAATTTCAAAGAGCCCTGTCAAACAGCCACGTCCATTCGCTCTCGCGGCTCCATCGAGCCCGAGCTTTGCACCCGTCGCTTCACAGCGAGGGGTGGGGGCGCGCCGGTCGGCGCGAAGGTGGTGAGTTTTCGCGATGGCTTTGCGGACCATCGCGCAACGCCTCGTCGGCGCGCCCACCGCGGCGGTTTTGGGCATCGGGACCGTTCTTCCGGGAACACAGCGGAGCGGGATCTCCCCGGCCTTGCTGCGCCCGTCCAGCCACGAAAGCGGCAGCCGCTCGTAGTAGCGGCGGACGGTGACCTCTGCCTCCCGGACGCGTGCTTGCGAGGCACAGCGCGCAGGACGCCGCGTCCACCCGACTTCGCTGACCAGTGTCAGCTTCGCCGGGCCATCGTTCCGGACCGGTTGCCCGGCCCGTCGATCTGTCCCGCTATCCGACGCCTCGCGAAGCGCCCCTCACGGACAGGACGGTGCGGATTATAATCACAATAGGATTATTGTCAAGGGATGATTTGTCTCGTGTCCCGGCCGCGCTGCGGCACGGCGTGCCGCTGCGCAGAGCCGGAATCCCGGTTCGCGGGCTCACAACACTTGCGACGTCTCGAGAAGAAACCGGGGTCCCGCATCTGCGGCGCAGCGCTGCGCGCTGCTCCGCGTGCGGGACACGAGACGGAGGATCACCCGGAAAGCCCCATGGCGAACGAGAGGTGGAGCGCGGCGCGCTCAGCATGACGGACTTTGCCGATGTGCTCGGAGCCGATCGCTCAATGCACCGCGGTGAAGAACCGGGCGATGCGGAAGCCGGACAGCCAGTTGGTGACGGGCTCCTTGCGCACGCCGGGATTCCACGAGCCGACGATGGCGTCGACGCGGCCGACCAGATTGTCCATCGGCAACAGCCCGACGCCGCCCTGGCGCACCGGCACGCGGCTGTCCGATGAATTGTCGCGGTTGTCGCCCATCACGAACAGATGTCCAGGCGGCACAATGATCTCCGGCGTGTTGTTGAGCCGGCCATGGTCGTACAGCTTGAAGATCGGATGCGAGACGCCGTCGGGCAGGGTCTCGATATATTTCGCGGCGGTCTCGTAAGCGCCGTCTTCGTCCTCGGCGCGGCCGACGCCGTCGGCTTTCACCGTGGCGGCGACGCCGTTGATGCTGACCACGCCGCCGGTCAGTTCGATCCGGTCGCCGGGCAGGCCGATCACGCGCTTGACCCAGACCTGCGAGCGGTCGCCGGGCCAGCGAAACACCACGACGTCGCCGCGATGCGGCGTGGCGCCGAACACCCGGCCGGTCTCGGGAAACGCCACGTGGATCGGCAGCGACGCGGTCGAGTAGCCGTAAGGAAATTTCGAGGCGAGCAGCGCGTCGCCGATCAGCAGCGTCGGCTCCATCGAGCCGGACGGCACGTAGAACGGCTCTGCCAGCGCGGCCTTGCCGGCCAGCACGATCGCCACCACCGCCGCCAATTGCCCGAGTTGGGCGCCCCAGCGCCGCACCGTCCCGGCGACCATGCCTGCCTTGCCGTTCATCCGCCGGTGCCTCCGACCGTGATCCGATCCATCCGCAGCGTCGGTTGACCGACACCCACCGGCACGCCCTGGCCGTTCTTGCCGCAGGTGCCGATGCCGTCGTCGAGCTGCAGGTCGTTTCCGATCATGGAAATGCGGTGCAAATCAGTCGGTCCGTTGCCGATCAGCATCGCGCCCTTGAGCGGCGCGCCGACCTTGCCGTTTTCGATCTTGTAGGCCTCGGTGCACTGGAACACGTATTTTCCGGAGGTGATGTCGACCTGACCGCCGCCGAAATTCACCGCATAGATGCCGTTCTTCACAGAGGCGAGGATCTCGGCCGGATCGTGGCCACCGGCCAGCATGTAGGTGTTGGTCATCCGCGGCATCGGCACGTGGGCGTAGCTCTGCCGGCGGCCGTTGCCGGTCGGCTTCATGCCCATCAGCCGGGCGTTCTGGCGGTCCTGCATGTAGCCGGTGAGGATGCCGTCCTCGATCAGCACGGTGCGGCTGGTCGGCGTGCCCTCGTCGTCGATCGACAGCGAGCCGCGCCGCGCCGAGATGGTGCCGTCGTCGACCACGGTGACGCCCTTGGCGGCGACCTGCTGGCCGAGCAGGCCGGCAAAGGCCGACGTCTTCTTGCGGTTGAAATCGCCTTCGAGGCCGTGGCCGACCGCCTCGTGCAGCATCACGCCCGGCCAGCCGGGGCCGAGCACCACCTCCATTTCGCCGGCCGGCGCCGGCACCGATTCCAGATTGACCATCGCCTCGCGCAGCGCGCCGTCGGCGGCCTCGCGCCAGGCCTTGGTCTCGATGAAGCGCGCATAGGGCTCGCGGCCGCCATAACCCTTGGAGCCGCTCTCCTGCCGGTCACCCTGGCCGGCGACCACCGAGACGTTGACCCGCACCAGCGGGCGGATGTCGCGATAGCTCTCGCCGTCGGGGCGCAGGATCTCGACCACCTGCCAGGTCGCGCCGACCGACACCGACACCTGCCGCACGCGCGAATCCTTGTCGCGCACATAGGCGTCGATCTCGGCGAGCAGCTTGACCTTGGCCTCGAAGCCCGGCGCGTCGAGCGGATTGTCGTCGCCATAGAGCCGGACATTGGTGTGGGTCGGCGCCGCCGAAAGCACGCCGCTGTAGTCGCCGCGCACCGCCGCCACCGCGTCCGCGGCGCGGATCAGCGCCGGCAGCGACACGTCGGAGGAATGCGCGTAGCCGACCGCGTCGTCCTTAACGGCGCGTAAACCAAACCCCTGCGCGGTGTCGTAGGTCGCCTGCTTCAGCCGGCCATTGTCGAACGCCAGCGCCTCGGTCTGGCTGTATTCGAGAAACAGCTCGCCATCATCGGCCCCCTGCAGCCCCCGCGCGATCTCGCGGCGGACGTCGTCACGATCGAGATTGGCGCGGTCGAGCAGGGAGGTCTGGGCGAGGCTGGTCATGAGGCGGGGTTCCCTTCGGTTCGACGCTCAAGATAGGCGCTTCGCAGCCCTTCTGCGAGGGGCTGGCGGGAAGAGCGCGCATCATCAGCCGAGCTGAAGTCGAAGTCAGGTGACGATTTGTTCATCCATCCCGCCGCCGTCATTGCGAGCGAAGCGAAGCAATCCAGTTGCCGGGCAGGACGCTTCTGGATTGCTTCGTCGCTTCGCTCCTCGCAATGACGCGTCCTGCGTGCACGCGTCCCCCGAACAGTCGCTTGACAATATATCGTGCGCAATATAAATCGACGGTCATGAAATCGTCCGCACCATCCACCGCCCGCCCGCTGCGCCCGGCCGACAAGCTGAAGCTGGAGACCCAGCTGTGCTTTGCGCTGTATTCGACGCTGCTCGGGGTCAACAAGGTGTATCGGTCGCTGCTGCGCGCGTTCGATCTGACCTATCCGCAGTATCTGGTGATGCTGGTGCTGTGGGAGAAGGATCAGGTCAACGTCTCGGAGATCTGCGATCAGCTTTATCTCGAAACCACCACGCTGACGCCGCTGCTGAAGCGGCTGGAGGCGCGCGGCCTGATCCGGCGGCGGCGATCGGCGGAGGACGAGCGGCAGGTGATCGTGTCGCTCACCGACGAGGGGCGGGCGCTGCGTCAGCAGGTCAGGCACGTGCCGGACTGCCTCGGCGCCGCGATGGGCGGCTCGGTCGAGGAGATCGTCGAGCTGCGCGACAAGCTGAAGAAGGTCCGCAGCAAGCTGTTCGAGGCGGCGTGATGGCGGTCGGCCCGGTCAGCGTCCATTCGACCGTCAATCATATCGCGCGCGATCTTCATGCGGGCGATTGAATCCACCAACTATCATCCCAGCAAAAGGAAACTGACATGTCGGTCGACAAAGTTCTCTACCGTGCCACTGCCACCGCCACCGGAGGCCGCGACGGGCGCGGCGTCAGCAGCGACGGCCAGCTCGATCTGGCGCTGACCACGCCGAAGGAGCTCGGCGGCCCCGGCGGCGCCGGCACCAATCCGGAGCAATTATTCGCGGTCGGCTATTCGGCCTGCTTCCTCGGCGCGATGAAGTTCGTCGCCGGGCGCGACAAGCTGCCGATCCCCAAGGATGTCAGCGTCACCGGCACGGTCGGCATCGGCCCGAGCGCGACCGGCTTCGGCATCGAGGCCGAGCTGAAGATCAGCCTGCCCGGCATGGATCGCGCCCAGGCGCAGACCCTGGTCGACGCCGCGCATGCCGTCTGCCCGTATTCCAACGCCACCCGCGGCAATATCGACGTCACGCTGACGCTGGTGTGATCGGCTGCGCGGCCGCATTCCGGCGGCGGACGGACTCAGGTCCCGCTTCCCCAAAAGTTCGTCGTGCCCGGGCTTGACCCGGGCATCCACGATTTGAGGCGAGGACGTGCTTGTGGCCGTGGATGGCCGGGTCGAGCCCGGCCATGACGGTGAATGTGAGGAAACACCTTGCCTCATCGGCGACGTCGCATGACGCAACGGGAGCCCTCGCCGTCGGAGCGGCCTCGTCGGCCGTGGCTCTGCCGAATCGCGTGCCGCCCTATGGCAGCTTGTCGTAGCCTTCGCCGAGGCCATTGAGGCTGAGCGGGAAGCCGATGCCTTCTTCGGGGGTCTCGAAGATGATGAAGGTCGCGGTCTTGGCGGTGCGGAGCTGGCCGAGCAGCTTGTCGTCCATCACCACTTCGGCGACGCAGCCGTTCGGCAGGCAGCGGACGAAGCCGGCGCGGCCGACATCGACATTGTCGAGCTTCAGCCCGAGGCCCGACGGCAGCAGCACGCCGAGCGGCGCCACCACGCGCATCAGCTTGCTCTTCTGATCCGCGGTTTTGAGGATGATCACCGTGAGGCCGGCATTGGAGCGGTCTTCGGCGACCACGCTCTGGATCAACGCGCATTGCTCGGCCTTGGCGCCCGGCGGCGTATCGCAACGGATCTGCCAGTCGCCATGCACCGTGCGCACCGCGCCCTGCGCATCGGCGCGACCGCTGTATCCGAGCGCCAAAGCGATCGCCACGGCGCCGGCCATCACGCGCCGCGCGCTGCTGCCCAGCGCAAGGCGGCGGCATGAGACGAGCATCGGCGAACGTTCGGCTGGGGCCATCGGGATCGCTTTCAAGGCAGCAAAAGGTTGGAAGAGGTCGCGGGCCCCCGACTGATCCGGCAATGACGGCACCATAAAGGCGGCCTCGCACGCCAGCGAATCAGGGTCCCGTGAAGTTCGAGCGCTGTGCCTACATCGGCGGGGGCAACTGTCAAGCTCAGTTCACATACTCGAGCACCAATTGAGCGACAGTTGGGCACAGCAGCTTGCGCCTAGAAGGTAACGCTTTCCGGGCTGCGGACAAACCTCCGCGAGGCTGCGGCGAAAGTACAATACTGCATTGCGGCTGCATGCGAATTGTGGTTTGAGGAAAGGAATGAGAAGCATTCTTAAGGGGGCATAGCGTCGCACACCCTCGAGGATGAAAGGGCACTGCGCAACCAAGCGGCAGGTCCGGAAAAGACATAGGGGAGCGAAGGCGGCATGACGATGTCGATGGGCCGAATTGGCCGGCATTTGCTTTGCAGTGGAATTCTGGCAGCCGCGCTCGGCGTCGGCGGCGCCGCTCACGCGGTCGAAGGCCAGCCCGCGCCGTGGGAGATGCAGCTTCAGAAGGCCGCGACCCCGGTGATGGAAAACATCGTCTGGTTCCACAGCTTCCTGCTCTGGCTGATCACCGCGATCACGCTGTTCGTGCTGGCGCTGCTGGTGATCGTGGTGGTGAAGTTCAACGCCAAGGCCAACCCGGTGCCGTCGAAGACCACGCACCACACGCTGATCGAGGTCGCCTGGACCATCGTCCCGGTGCTGATCCTGGTCGCGGTCGCGGTGCCGTCGTTCCGCCTGCTGTTCTTCCAGCTCGATATTCCGAAGGCCGATGTCACCATCAAGGCGACCGGCAATCAGTGGAACTGGACCTACAATTATCCCGACGACAAGATCGAGTTCACCTCGATCATGCTGACGGACGAAGAACGTTCGAAAATGAATCCGGTGCCGCCGCGGCTGCTCGCGGTCGACAACGAAACGGTCGTCCCGGTCAACAAGGTGGTGCGGATCCAGACCACCGCCGCCGACGTGATCCACTCCTGGGCGATCCCGTCCTTCGGCGTCAAGATCGACGCCATTCCCGGCCGCCTCAACGAGACCTGGTTCAGGGCCACCAAGGAAGGCCGTTACTACGGCCAGTGCTCGGAACTTTGCGGCAAGGACCACGCTTTCATGCCCATCGTCGTCCGCGTCGTCAGCGACCAGGAATACGACGCCTGGAAGAAGCAGCAGCAGGTCGCCTCCCGCGGCGGCAAGTCCTACGCCTCGGTGGGCGCCGCCGCGCAGTGATCGGTCACGGCGCGCGCTACGTCTGAACGGGGACCGCAAGGTTCGAAGGTTTCAAGTCAGGATCTGAACATGACGATGGAAGCTGCAAGGGTTGCTCATTCCGATCACGCGCACGACGATCACGCCCATGCGCATCCGACCGGGTGGCGGCGCTACGTCTACTCGACCAATCACAAGGACATCGGCACGATGTATCTGATCTTCGCGATCGTCGCGGGGATTATCGGCGGTGCGATGTCGATCGCGATCCGGATCGAGCTGATGTACCCCGGCGTGCAGATCTTCCACGAGAGCCACACCTACAACGTGTTCGTTACCTCGCACGGCCTGATCATGATCTTCTTCATGGTGATGCCGGCGATGATCGGCGGGTTCGGCAACTGGTTCGTGCCGCTGATGATCGGCGCGCCCGACATGGCGTTCCCGCGGATGAACAACATCTCGTTCTGGCTGCTGCCGGCGGCGTTCGCGCTGTTGCTGATCTCGACCTTCGTCGAGGGCGAGCCGTCGTCGAACGGCGTCGGCGCGGGCTGGACGATGTACGCGCCGCTGTCGACCTCGGGGCATCCCGGCCCCGCCGTCGATTTCGCCATCCTGGCGCTGCATCTGGCCGGCGCCTCCTCGATCCTCGGCGCCATCAACTTCATCACCACGATCTTCAACATGCGCGCGCCCGGCATGACGCTGCACAAGATGCCGCTGTTCGTGTGGTCGATCCTGGTCACCGTGTTCCTGCTGCTGCTGTCGCTGCCGGTGCTCGCCGGCGCCATCACCATGCTGCTGACCGACCGCAATTTCGGCACCACCTTCTTCTCCGCCGAAGGCGGCGGCGATCCGTTGCTGTTCCAGCATCTGTTCTGGTTCTTCGGTCATCCCGAAGTCTACATCCTGATCCTGCCGGCGTTCGGCATGGTCAGCCAGATCGTCTCGACCTTCTCGAAGAAGCCGGTGTTCGGCTATCTCGGCATGGCCTATGCGATGGTGGCGATCGGCGTGATCGGCTTCGTGGTGTGGGCGCACCACATGTACACGGTCGGGATGTCGAGCACGACGCAGGCCTATTTCGTCGCCGCCACGATGGTGATCGCGGTGCCGACCGGGGTGAAGATCTTCTCCTGGATCGCCACGATGTGGGGCGGCTCGATCGAGTTCAAGACGCCGATGTTGTGGGCCGTCGGCTTCATCTTCCTGTTCACCGTCGGCGGCGTCACCGGCGTGGTGCTGGCCAATGCCGGCGTCGACCGCGTGCTGCAGGACACCTATTACGTCGTCGCGCACTTCCACTACGTGCTATCGCTCGGCGCCGTGTTCGGGATCTTCGCCGGCTGGTACTACTGGTTCCCGAAGATGTTCGGCTACATGTACTCGGAGACCATCGGCAAGCTGCATTTCTGGGTGACGTTCATCGGCGTCAACATGGTGTTCTTCCCGCAGCACTTCCTCGGCCTGTCCGGCATGCCGCGGCGCTACGTCGACTATCCGGACGCGTTCGCCGGCTGGAACCTGGTGTCGTCGATCGGCTCCTACATCTCCGGCTTCGCCGTGCTGATCTTCCTGTTCGGCATGGCGCTGGCCTTCATCCGCAAGGAGAAGGCCGCCGACAATCCGTGGGGCGCCGGCGCCACCACGCTGGAATGGACGCTGTCGTCGCCGCCGCCGTTCCATCAGTTCGAAGTGCTGCCGCAGGTCCGCTGAGGCGTTCGATCGAGAGCATCCGTCGCGGGTCGTCCGTCGGCGGATGCGTATAGAGAGACAGAGGTTCCGAATTGTCGGTCATAGACACCAACCAGATCGATCTCGTCGCGCCCCGCATTTCCGAGGCCGGCGTCGCCGACTACATCGCGCTGCTCAAGCCGCGGGTGATGTCGCTGGTGGTGTTCACCGCGCTGGTCGGCATGCTGCTGGCGCCGGGCGACTTTCACCCGGTGCTGGCGATCACCGCGATGCTGTGCATCGCGGTCGGCGGCGGCGCGGCCGGCGCACTGAACATGTGGTACGAGGACGACATCGACGGCCAGATGACGCGCACCGCCAACCGGCCGATCCCGCGCGGCCGCGTCACCCGGCCGGAAGCGCTGACCTTCGGCATCACGCTGTCGTTCTTCTCGGTGATGACGCTCGGCATCCTGGTCAACTGGGTCGCCGGCGCGTTGCTCGCCTTCACCATCTTCTTCTACGTGGTGATCTATACGATGTGGCTGAAGCGCTCGACCGCGCAGAACATCGTGATCGGCGGCGCCGCCGGCGCGCTGCCGCCGGTGGTGGCGTGGGCCGCGGTCACCGGCTCGCTGGCGGTGGAGCCGCTGCTGTTGTTCGCCATCATCTTCTTCTGGACGCCGCCGCATTTCTGGGCGCTGGCGCTGTTCCGCAATGACGACTACGCCCGCGCCGGCGTGCCGATGCTGCCGGTGGTCGCCGGTCAGGATCACACAAGGCTGCAGATCCTGCTCTACACCATCGTGCTGGTCGCGGTCGCGGCGGCGCCCTGGCCGCTCGGCTATTTCAGCGCGATCTACGGCGTGGCGTCGCTGGCGCTCGGCGGCTGGATGCTGGTGCTCGCGCTGCGGGTCTATCGCCATCGCACCGGCAGCGCCGCGCTGCGGGCGACGCGCAATCTGTTCAAGTTCTCGATCCTGTATCTGTTCGCGCTGTTCTCGATCCTGTTGCTCGAGGTGGTGGCGAAGGCGGTGTGGCGATTGTTCGCCTGAGGAGGTCCGGATGGACCAGCAGAGACCCGGCATCGTGCTCACCGAGGCGCAGAAGAAGCGCCAGCGCGAACGATCGATCGCGATCGCCTTGGCGCTCGCCGTGCTGGTGGCGCTGTTCTTCGCGGTGACGATGGTCAAGGGGCCGATCGTGCTGCAACGGCCGATGTGAGGAGCGAGCCAGCGATGCCGGATACGCAGCCCAACGTTTCGCCGAACCCGATCCGTCGCCGCGGTCTCGGGCGCGATGCGACGGTTGCGTCGATCTGCGGTCTGGTGGTGGCGCTGATGGTCGGCGCGTCGTTCGCGGCGGTGCCGTTCTACAACTGGTTCTGCCGCACCACCGGGTTCAACGGCACCACGCAAGTGGCCGGCGTCGCGCCGTCGTCGGCGCCGCTGGCCCGCAAGGTCGCGGTGCGGTTCGATTCCAATATCAACGGGCTGCCGTGGACCTTCGAGCCGGAGCAGCGCGAGATCGAGGTGGCGATCGGCCAGGTCTTCACCGCGTATTACAGCGTCACCAATACGGCGAAACACGCCACCACCGGGCAGGCGGCCTACAACGTCACGCCGCTCACGGTCGGCTCCTACTTCACCAAGATCAACTGCTTCTGCTTCACCGAGCAGACGCTCGCCGCCGGCGAGACCCGCGAGATGCCGGTGGTGTTCTACGTCGATCCGTCGTTCGCCGCCGACAGCGAGAACGACGCCGTCAAGACCATCACGCTGTCCTACACGTTCTATCCCGTGCGCGAGCCGGCGCCGAAGCCGCTGGCTTCGACCGCGCCCGACAAGCGCAAGGGCAATTTATAAACGACACGGAAACGCTGCACGACGACTGCCGGACTGGACTCGGCGGAGACCGAACCGGCACTGCCCATGGAGAGCACCACAATGGCCACGGCACACGCGAAACACCACGACTACCATCTCGTCGATCCGAGTCCGTGGCCGTTCGTAGGCTCGGTGTCGGCCTTCGTCATGGCGCTGGGCGCGGTCGCCTGGATGCACAACATGTTCCAGGGCGCGCCGATCCTGTTCGGCGTCGGCACCATCGGCGTGCTCTACACCATGGCGAGCTGGTGGAGCGACGTCATCCGCGAGGCCGAATTCAAGGGCGACCACACCCGCGTCGTGCAGATCAGCCATCGCTACGGCATGATCCTGTTCATCGCCTCGGAGGTGATGTTCTTCGTCGCCTGGTTCTGGGCCTACTTCAATGCGGCGCTGTTTCCCGGCGATCCGGTGCACGCCACCCGCGAGGCGCTGTTCGGCGGCGTCTGGCCGCCGAAGGGCATCGAGACCTTCGATCCCTGGCACCTGCCACTGCTCAACACGCTGATCTTGCTGACCTCGGGTACGACGGTGACCTGGGCGCACCACGCGCTGCTGCACAATGACCGCAAGGGCGTCAAGCAGGCGCTGATCCTGACCGTGCTGCTGGGCGCCGCCTTCAGCTGCGTGCAGGTCTACGAGTACAGCCATGCGGCGTTCTCGTTCGCCGGCAACGTCTACGGCGCGACGTTCTTCATGGCGACCGGCTTCCACGGCTTCCACGTGCTGGTCGGCACCATCTTCCTGCTGGTCTGCCTGATCCGCGTCTACAAGGGCCACTTCACGCCCACCCAGCATCTCGGCTTCGAATTCGCCGCCTGGTACTGGCACTTCGTCGACGTGGTCTGGCTGTTCCTGTTCGTCTGCATCTACGTCTGGGGCCACGGCGCCTCGACCATGGCCGGCGCGCACTGACGCCGACACGGATGTGCTACAAAGGGCGGCCCGAGCGGCCGCCTTTTGCTTTCGAGGCTTAACGATGATGCGCCAGCAACACTCCGTCATTGCGAGCCAACGGGTCCGGCCTTTGGCCGGCCCGATGACAAGCTCCGCGAAGCAATTCAGAGCCGCGGATGGTGGCCTCTGGATTGCTTCGTCGCTTCGCTCCTCGCAATGACGAAGCAAATGGATAAGCCGCCCGTTACTCTCGGCCAAACCGTCTGGCGCGGCGTGGCCTGCCGCTGTCCGCGCTGTGGTGAGGGCAAACTGTACGCGGGCTTCCTGACATTGCGGCCGCGTTGCGAGGTCTGCGACCTCGACTACGCCTTCATCGATGTCGGCGACGGCGCGGCGGTGTTCATGATCCTGATCGGCGGCGCCATCGTGGTCGGCTGCGCGCTGGTGGTCGAAGTCAAGTATCAGCCGCCGTTCTGGGTGCACGCCGCGCTGTGGGGGCCGCTGGTGCTCGCCACCACGCTGCTGCCGCTGCGCTCGATGAAATCGCTGCTGATCGCGCTGCAGTTCCATCACAAGGCGCAGGAAGGCCGATTGACGGAGCGCGACCCGACATGACGGCGTCGCCTGCGCGCCGGCGCGGCATCGCCGGGATGAGCCTGATCGCGCTGTCGATCGTCGCGGTGCTGCTGTCGCTCGGGGTCTGGCAATTGCAGCGCCGCACCGCGAAGCATGCGCTGATCGCGGCGCTGACCGAGCGGCTCGCGCAAGCCCCGGTGGCACTGCCGCCGGTGGCGCAATGGCCGTCGCTGACGCCCGCCGCCGACGAATTCCGCCGCGTCGGCTTCACCGCGACCTACGCGCAGCAACCGGACGCGATGGTGTATTCGTCGGGCTCGGCGGTGCGCGGCGATATTTCCGGGCCGGGCACCTGGGCGTTCCTGCCGGCGCGGCTGCCCGGCGGCGAGACCGTCGTCGTCAATGCCGGCTTCGTCCCGAATACGATGCAGGACCGCGCTTACGAGGACCGCGTGGTGACGCCGCTGGTCACCGGGCAGCCGGTGACGCTCACCGGCTATCTGCGGTTCCCGGAGGGCGCCGGGGCGCTGACGCCCGATCCGGACGCCGCGAAGCGGCTGTGGTTCACCCGCGACGTGGCGGCGATGGCGGAGCGGCTCGGCTGGGCGGCGGACGCCGGCCTCGCGCCGTTCTATATCGACCTGGAGAAACCGGTGCCGCCGAACGGCCTGCCCAAGCCCGGCCCGCTCGGCGTCCATCTGCGCGACCAGCACATGCAATATGCGATCACCTGGTTCGGCCTGGCGTTGGCGGTGACGGTGGCGTTCGGGGTCTGGCTGTGGGGGCAGCGGCGCGCCGCCGCTGCTGTCGGTTGACGTCGGGCGGGCTTGGCCGGACTCCCGGACGTCGTGTAGGATCGACCGAAAGCACCGGTCCCATTCAATCCTTGCTCGTCCAGGAGCGACCTCATGGCCGTCAGCTACAGCTATTCCGTCATTCTCGAGCCCCAGGAGGGCGGCGGTTTCACCGTGCTCGTCCCGGCGCTGCCCGAGGTCGTGACCGAGGGCGACACCGAGCAGGAAGCGCTGGCCAATGTCGAGGAGGCGATCCGTGCCATTCTCGCCTATCGGCGGGAAAACGGCATGGCGCCTCCGTCCGATGCTCATCCCGAAATTCGCCACGTGACGGTGGCCGCCTGACATGGGCGGCGGACGGCTGCCGATCATCAACGGCAGGCGTGTGATTCAGGCGCTTATGAGAACGGGTTTCGTCGTCGATCGGATTGTCGGCAGTCATCATGTTCTTGTTTATCCTGGGGACCCGGCGCGAACGGTCACCGTTCCCGTTCATGCCGGACGAGACCTGAAGCCTGGCACTCTTCGTGCGATCATTCGGCAGACCGGCCTGACGGTGGACGAGTTCAGCGAACTTCTTTGAAACTGCTTCGACCCATTGATGCCCATGGTGCATCGGATGCGGCTTGCGGCGGCGGTGTCCCGCGGGACGACCGGATGTCGCGCGGGGGCGCGTTTTCGTCAGGGGCGGTTTCCCCTGCGCGGGAAAACCCTCTATGGTGCCCGGGATTTCACCCGTCGTGAGACGAATAGTATTCGCTATCAAAGGCTTGGCCGCGGCCTAGGCCTTTGGAGGATGCCTTGACGACCTATGTTTCCACCCGGGGCGAAGCCCCGCAGCTCGGCTTTTGCGATGTGATGCTGACCGGGCTCGCCCGTGACGGCGGGCTCTACATCCCTGACGTCTGGCCGCAGCTTTCGCCCGACGCCATCGCCGCTTTGTTCGGCCGGCCGTATTGGGAGGTCGCCGTCGAGGTGATCCGGCCGTTCGTCGCCGGCGAGATTTCCGATGCCGAGCTCGGCCGGATGGCCAATGAAGCCTACGCCACCTTCCGGCATCCCGCCGTGGTGCCGCTGCGCCAGAGCGGGTCGAGCCAGTTCGTGCTCGAGCTGTTTCACGGTCCGACGCTGGCGTTCAAGGACGTCGCGATGCAGTTGCTGTCGCGGCTGATGGATCACGTGCTGGAGAAGCGCCGGCAGCGCACCACCATCGTGGTCGCGACCTCCGGCGACACCGGCGGCGCCGCGGTCGATGCCTTCGCCAATTTGAACAATGTCGATCTGGTGGTGCTGTTTCCGCATGGCCGGATCTCCGACGTGCAGCGGATGATGATGACGACGTCGGGCGCGCCGAATGTGCATGCGCTGGCGATCGAGGGCCATTTCGACGATTGCCAGGCGATCGTGAAGGGGCTGTTCAACCACCACGCCTTCCGCGACAAGGTGGCGCTGTCGGGCGTCAATTCGATCAACTGGGCGCGGATCGTCGCCCAGGTGGTGTACTACTTCACCAGCGCGGTGGCGCTCGGCGCGCCCAACCGCGTCGTCGATTTCACCGTGCCGACCGGCAATTTCGGCGACATCTTCGCCGGCTATGTCGCCAAGAAAATGGGCCTGCCGGTGCGGCGGCTGAAGATCGCCGCCAACACCAACGACATTCTGGCGCGGACGCTGAAGACCGGGATCTACGAGGTCCGCGAGGTCCATTCCACGACCTCGCCGTCGATGGACATTCAGGTGTCGTCGAATTTCGAACGGTTGCTGTTCGAGGCGACCGGCCGCGACGCCGCGCAGGTGCGGGCGCTGATGGGGTCGCTGCACCAGTCCGGCCGGTTCGTGCTGCCGGATGCCGTGCTGGCGGCGATCCGCGAGGAATTCGACGCCGGCCGTGCCGACGAGACCGAGACCGAGGCCGCGATCCGTACTGCTTGGCGCGAGGCCGGCGATCTGGTCGATCCGCACACCGCGGTGGCGCTGGCGGTCGCCGATCGCGACACCACGGACCCGACCGTGCCCAATATCGTTCTGTCCACGGCGCACGCCGCCAAATTCCCCGACGCGGTCGAGGCCGCCTGCGGAATGCGGCCGGAACTGCCGGCCTGGCTCGGCGGGCTGATGAGCGGCACCGAAACGATGAAGATCATGCCGCGCGACCAGGCGGCGATCGAACGCCACATCCTGTCTGTCAGTCGGGCGGCGAAACAAGGAGCAGTCGGATGAGCGTCGAAGTCAGCAAGCTTCCCTCGGGCCTGACCGTCGTCACCGACACCATGCCGCATCTCGAGACCGCGGCGCTGGGCGTCTGGACCGGCGTCGGCGGCCGCGACGAGAAGCCCGACGAGCATGGCATCTCGCATCTGCTGGAGCACATGGCGTTCAAGGGCACCACCAAGCGGTCGTCGCGCGACATCGCCGAGGAGATCGAGGCGGTCGGCGGCGACCTCAATGCCGGCACCTCGACCGAGACCACCGCCTATTATGCGCGGGTGATGAAGGCCGACGTGCCGCTGGCGCTCGACGTGCTGAGCGACATTCTCGCCAACCCGGTGTTCGAGGCCGAGGAGCTCGAACGCGAGAAGAGCGTGATCGTGCAGGAGATCGGCGCGGCGCAGGACATGCCGGACGACGTCGTGTTCGAATATCTCAACGAGCTGTGCTATCCGGAGCAGCCGATCGGCCGCTCGCTGCTCGGCACCGCCAAGACGCTGAAGGGCTTCAACCGCGACAAGCTGCAGTCCTATCTGGCGACCCATTACCGCGGCCCCGACATGGTGGTGGCCGCCGCCGGCGCGGTCGACCACAAGCGTGTCGTCGAGGAGGTCTCGCACCGCTTCGCGAGCTTCGACGCCACCCCGGCGCCGAAGCCGCAGCCGGCGATGTTCGGCGCCGGTGGCTCGCGCGTAGTGCATCGCGACCTCGAACAGGCGCATCTGACGCTGGCGCTGGAAGGCCTGCCGCAGAGCGACAAGTCGCTGTTCAGCCTGCAGGTGTTCACCAACATCCTCGGTGGCGGGATGTCGTCGCGGCTGTTCCAGGAGGTGCGCGAGAAGCGCGGGCTGTGCTACTCGATCTACACCTTCCACGCGCCCTATGCGGACACCGGCTTCTTCGGCCTCTACACCGGCACCGATCCGGACGACGCGCCGGAAATGATGGAAGTGATCGTCGACGTCATCAACGACGCGGTCGAGACGCTCACCGATGCGGAGATCGCCCGCGCCAAGGCGCAGATGAAGGCCGGGCTGCTGATGGCGCTGGAAAGCTGCTCGTCGCGCGCCGAGCAGCTCGCCCGGCACGTCCTGGCCTATGGCCGGCCGCTGTCGGTCGACGAACTGGTCGGCAAGATCGATGCGGTCAGCATCGAGACGACGCGGCAGGCCGCTCGCGATTTGCTGACGCGCAGCCGCCCCGCCGTCGTGGCGCTCGGCAGCGGCCGGGGTCTGGACACGGCGGTGGGTTTTGCGGAAGGATTGACCCAGTCCAAGGCCAAAACCTCGTATCATTGACGCCGCGCGCGGCGCGCAGGGCCGAGCGTCCAGCGGAGCGCGGATCGGAGTGTCGTCATGGCGCTGTTTCGAATGCCGTCCGCCGGCCCCGCCGCGTTGGCGCCGCGCGGCTTCGGGCTGTTGCTGCGCTCTCCCCAGATGGCCGACTATGTGCAATGGGCCGAGCTGCGTGACCGAAGCCGCGCCTATCTCACGCCCTGGGAGCCGATCTGGCCGTCGGACGATCTGACCCGCTCCGGCTTTCGCCGCCGGCTGCGGCGCTACGCCGAGGACATCGCGGCCGATCGTTCCTATCCGTTTCTGGTGTTTCGCGAAGCCGACGGCGAAATGATCGGCGGCGTCACCCTCGCCAATGTCCGCCGCGGTATCGTCCAGGCCGGCACCATCGGCTATTGGGTCGGTGAACCGCATGCCGGTCGCGGCTATATGACGGCGGCGCTGCGGGTGCTGCTGCCGACGCTGTTCGGCGAGCTCAATCTGCACCGGGTCGAGGCCGCCTGCATCCCGACCAACGCGCCTTCGATCCGCGTGCTGGAAAAATGCGGCTTCACGCGCGAAGGGCTGGCGCGGCGCTATCTCTGCATCAACGGCATCTGGCAGGATCATCTGCTGTTCGGATTGTTGCACGAAGATTTCCGCGGCTGAAGGCGGCCCGAATCGCCGGACACGCGAGCCTCGCCGCCTTTGGATCGCCGGCTTTGCTTTGCTATAACGCCGGCTGCACAGACGAAATTCACAGCCGGGGTGGGTGATGAGACAGGATTTGGAACGAGCGCCGGCGCGTCGGCGGGCGCACAGCGCGGTGCGGATCATGCTGGGCGTTGCGATCGGCGGCAGCCTGCTGGCGACACCGGCCTGGTCGCAATCCTTCACCGATCGCTTCAAGAACCTGTTCGGCGGCGGTTCGTCCGATCAGGCACCGACGATTTCCAATGGTCCCGCTGCCGAGAGCAATCTCACCTGCCCGTCGGTGAGCATTCGCTCGGGCGCCGCAACCTACGCGGTCGGACTGCCGGGCAAGGAGGCCAGCGGCAACGATCTGCGTTACCAGGTGGTGATCAGCCGCACCGCGCGGGAGTGCAACCTCAGCAGCGGGATGATCAAGGCGAATATCGGCATCCAGGGCCGCGTCATCGCCGGCCCGGCCGGCGCGCCGGAGAATGTCGACGTGCCGATTCGCGTCGCCGTGGTGCAGGACGGCGTGTCGCCGAAAACAGTGTTCACCAAGGCCTACCGCACCAATGTCATGATGGGCAGCAACGGCAACGTGCCGTTCAGCCTGGTGATGGAAGACGTCGTCTATCCGGCGCCGTCGGCCGACGTGAACGACGCCTATGTGTTCTACATCGGCTTCGATCCGCAGGCGCTGAAGCCGGAACCGAAGGCGCGGAAGCGGTAGAAGTGCACGGCGCGCTCCCTCTCCCGCTTGCGGGAGAGGGGTGGGGAGAGGGCGACGCCGGCACTGAGGCTGCGTTGTGCCGAGAGTCAGCTTCCCCACCCGGATCGCTTCGCGATCCGACCTCCCCCGCAAGCGGGAGAGGTTGCGCCGTGCGCGTCCCCAGGTGAAAGCACACACGAAAAAGCCGGCGCGATTGCTCGCGCCGGCTTTTTGAATGTTGTCGAGAAGCGCCGCTCAGTTGAGCTTGCTGCGGACTTCCTGGATGCCCTTGCCGAGCAGGTCGTCGGCGACCTGGCCCTTGACCGACTGCGACAGGACGATCGCGGCGGCGGACACGGCGGCCTCGGCCGCTGCGGCCCGCACATCGGCGAGGGCCTGAGCCTCCGCCAGCGCGATCTTGCTCTCCGCGGTCTTGGTGCGGCGGACGACGAAGTCCTCCAGCTTGGCCTTGGACTCGGCCGCGATGCGTTCGGCGTCGGCCTTGGCGCTGGCGACGATCGCCTCGGCCTCGCGTTCCGCCTGAGCCCGGCGCGCGCGATAGTCGGCGAGCAGCTTGGCGGCTTCGTCTTTGAGCTTGCGGGCCTCGTCGAGCTCGGCCTTGATCCGGTCGCGACGATTGTCCAGCGCCTTCAAGACGGTGCGGTGGACACCGAGATACGCGAAGATGCCCATCAGGATCACGAATGCGATCGCGACCCAGGTTTCTGCTTCAGCGAAGATTGCCATCGGCCTCAGCCCTTTATCGAAGCGTTGACCGCGCTATCCAGCGCCTTGCTGTCCGGCTGGACGCCGGCGAGCTGCTGAACGATCGCAGCGGCCGCCTCGGAGGCGATGCCGCGAACGTTGCCCATCGCGGCGGTGCGGGTCGCAGCGATGGTCTTTTCGGCGTCGGCGAGCTTTGCCGACAGCCGCTCTTCCAGCGTCTTACGCTCGGCTTCCGCCGCCGCGTTCAGCTTCTCGCGGGTCTCGGCGCCGATCGCCTGGGCCCGGGTGCGGGCCGCCGCGAGCTCGGCCTCGTAGGCCTTCAGCGCGTCGTCCGATTCGCCCTTCAGCTTCTGGGCCGCCGCCAGATCGCCGTCGATCGTCTTCTGGCGCTCCTCGATCACACCGCCGACGCGCGGCAGTGCGAGCTTGGACACGATCAGATAGAGCGCGACGAAGGCGATCGTCAGCGACACCAATTGCGAGGCAAAGGTTTCCTTCTGGAACGGCGGAAAGGGGGCCTTGTGGCCCCCGTCGGCCGCCGTGTGGGCGGTTGCGCCCTTCGCATCGCCATGACCTTCAGCCACGGGCTTCTCCTGTTCGGCCGGTCACGACCACAGCGTCACGACCGGATTGGACTTCTTAGAGGGCGAACAGCAGCAGCAGCGCGATCAGCAGCGAGAAGATGCCGAGCGCTTCCGTCACCGCGAAGCCGAAAATCAGGTTGCCGAACTGGCCCTGAGCAGCCGAAGGATTGCGCACCGCAGCGGCGAGATAGTTGCCGAAGATGATGCCCACGCCGGCGCCCGCGCCGCCCATGCCAATGCAGGCAATACCAGCGCCAATGTACTTCGCGGCAATCGGATCCATGTAACGAACTCCTGTTGGGGTTTGGTTGTCGAGAGGTCGGAGACCGGGCCTCAGTGGCCCGGGTGAATCGCATCGTTGAGATAGATGCAAGTCAGGATGGCGAACACGTAGGCCTGCAGGAACGCGACCAGCAGTTCGAGGGCGGTCAAGGCGATGGTCAGGCCGAGCGGCAGCACCGCGCCGACCCAGCCGACGACGCCGAGCGCGCCGAGCATGGCGATGAAGCTCGCGAACACTTTCAGCGCGATGTGGCCCGCCAGCATGTTGGCGAACAGACGAACGGAGTGCGACACCGGCTTGAGGAAGAACGAGATGACCTCGATGAACACCACCAGCGGCAGGATGTAGATCGGCACGCCGGACGGCACGAACAGCTTGAAGAACTTCAGGCCGTTCTTGGCGAGGCCGTAGACCAGCACGGTGACGAACACCAGCATCGCCAGCGTCACGGTGACGATCAGGTGGCTCGACACCGTGAAGGTGTAGGGGATGATGCCGACCAGATTTGAGACCGCGATGAACATGAACAGCGAGAACACCAGCGGGAAGAACTTCAGGCCTTCCTTGCCGGCGGTCGATCGGATCATGTTGGCGACGAATTCGTAAGACAGCTCGGCGACCGACTGGAACCGGCCCGGCACCAGCTGGCGGCCCGGCGCCAGCATCATCACCGCGATGATCGCCACCGCGGCGAACATGTAGGCCGACGAATTGGTGAACGCGATTTCCTGTCCGCCAATGTGACCAAGGGAAAACAGCTTGGTGATCTGGAACTGATGAATTGGATCGGCGGCCATTGTTTCTCAGTCTACCGGTTTCGCGAACTTGCGCTTGTGTCGATGGTCGGTTGCACTTCGGAACCCGTCAGAGCCGCTCGGACTGCTTCGCCATCACACCCGCGGCTCTCATCACATTGATCACGCCGGCGGTAAAGCCCAGCAGCGCAAACACGATCAGGCCCCAGGGAGACATCGACAGCAACCGATCGAGACCCCAGCCGAGCGCCGCTCCGCCAAGGACACCGGCCACCAGCTCCGAGGACATACGAAGCCCAACGGCCATGGCGGATGCCTTGGCCTGGGCCGCGTCCTGCTGGTCTCCGGACCCGTCAGTCCCGATGTTTCGGCTGCCCCCAATTTTGGACAACCGGCGATCCAGACTTCCGAGCCTTGCGGAAAGCGCAGCTTCATCGGGCGTATTGCCGCGACTTCCATCAGTCTGTTTGCTGCCCTCGTGCGTGTCGTCCGCCATAGTGTGGAGACCCGAAACGGTGCCGCAGATGATGAAAATAACGCCCCGTGACCCTCAAAAGCCGCGCGGACCATACTGACGGCATAGAGGCAAGTCAAGATTCGCTCGCAGCCCTCCAGGGCCTTGTTTTGGCTGATTTTATTGAGGATTTGCGACTCGCTGCGGTAACTTGTCCGCAGTGCAATCGCTGCATTGCGCCGAGGTTCGGCTTGCACCGGCCGACAGCCTCTGATCCGATGCGGCCAATTTCGGCGACTCGTTCGCATCGAGCGTTTCGATATTCCATCAGCCGGAGTACGCATGTCGCGTCAGATCGACTACTATTTCTCGTTCCAGTCGCCCTGGGCCTATATCGGCCACAAGGCGTTCCGACAGCTTGTCGAAGCGCACGACCTCGCGGTCGTCTACAAGCCGGTGCTGCTGGCTGGGCTGTTCTCCGAAACCGGCGGCCTGCCGCTCGCCAAGCGTCATCCGGCGCGGCAGCGCTATCGGCTGGTCGAATTGCAGCGCTGGCGCGACAAGCGCGGGCTGGATTTCAAATTGTGGCCGAAGCACTGGCCGTTCGATGCCCGTCTCGCCGATGGCGTGGTGCTGGCCGCGCTGGCGGCCGGGCTCGATCCCGAACCCTATCTGCAACGGGCCTATCCTGCGGTGTGGGAGCAGGAACTCGATCTCGCGGATGTCGCCGTCGTGACGCGCCTCGCCGACGAGGCCGGCCTGCCGGGCGAAAAGCTGGCGGCGCACGCGGCGTCGGATCAGATCCGCGCCGCCTATGAGCAGAACCGCCACGACGCGATGGCCGCGGATGTGTTCGGCTCGCCGGCCTATGTGCTCGACGGCGAAGTGTTCTGGGGACAGGACCGGATCGAATTGCTGGCCGATGCGTTGAAATCCGGCCGCGGCCCGTACCGTCCGCCGGCCTGACACCCCATATAGGCCGGGTCCTTTTCTGTCAGGCGGAGCGTTCCGATGACCCTTGCCACCCGCGATGCGATCTCCGCTCGCCCTGCGCCGCATCTGGCGCGACTTGCGGCGCTGTCCTTGATGGCCGGATTGTTCGCCGGTGGCGCATCGGCGCAGTCGCTGCCGGACAGCGAGAACGGCCGCTACACCTTCACGCCGAGCGCGGACGGCGTGATGCGGCTCGACACCCGGACCGGCAAGGTCTCGACCTGCAGCGACAAGGGCAACGGCTGGGCCTGCTACGCGATCGCCGACGAGCGTTCGGCGTTCGACGCCGAAATCGGCCGGCTGCAGGGCGACAACGACCGGCTGAAGCGAGAGGCCGAGGCGCTCCGGGTCGAGAACGACAATCTCAAGGCGCAGCTCGCGCAGCGCGGCCCCACCGTCTCCGGCAAGATCGACGAGTCGATGCCGAAGAGCGACAAGATGGCGACGCCGGAAGTCACCACCAAAGACGGCCAGCGCCGGCTCGAGATTCCGCTGCCGAGCGATCAGGATGTCGACCGGGTGATGGGGTTCATCGAGCGCGCCTGGCGGCGGCTGATCGAGATGGCCAACCGGATCCAGCGCGAAACCATCGGCGACGGCAAGACCTGAGCAGGTTCTGGTCAGCGAGGTCCGCATGACTGCACCCCGCACGATGACGCGCGCGCCGGTGAGAGCAGCCTCGGTGACCCACGTCGCCTCGTCGCTGCTCACCGTGCAGACCGGCGGCGCCGGCTTCCTCGATATCACTGGCGAAGCGGCGAAGTTCATCGCCGAGGCGAAGGCGCAGGACGGCGCGTTGACGCTGTTCGTGCGCCACACCTCGGCGTCGCTGACGATCCAGGAGAACGCCGATCCGACGGTACTGATCGATCTCGCCACGGTGCTGAACCGGCTGGCGCCGGAGAATGCGGGCTGGGCGCACGACACCGAGGGACCGGACGACATGCCGGCGCATGTCAAGGCGATGCTGACCGCGACCTCGCTGCAGATCCCGGTGCTGCAAGGCCGGCTCGCGCTGGGTACCTGGCAGGGCATCTATCTGATCGAGCACCGCCGCCGTCCGCACCGCCGCGAGATCGTGCTGCAGTTTCTCGGAACGACGCGCTGATCCCATGCGCATTCGAGCCGCAGCGTCATCCTGAGGTGCTCGCCGCGCCGCGGCGGGCCTCGAAGGATGAGCAACGACACTGTGGCCCATCCTTCGAGGCACCTCCTGTCGCGCTGATGCGCGTCAGGAGGTGCACCTCAGGATGACGCTTTGCTTGTGAAGATGATCAATCAGCCGCTGAGCGCTCCCTCTCCCGCTTGCGAGAGAGGGTTGGGGTGAGGGCGACGCGGGCGCGACGCTTGCTTCAAACAAAACGGCCGCGGATTGCTCCGCGGCCGAAATGCGTCGGCAGAACAAGTCCGGCGCGCACGGCGCCGGACTGATCAGCGTCAGTTCCTGCTGATATCGACGTTCTTGGTCTCGGGCAGGAAGATCAGGCCGATCACCACGGTGATCGACGCGAAGATGATCGGATACCAGAGGCCGGCGTAGATATCGCCGGTCGACGCCACGATGGCGAAGGCGGTCGCCGGCAGCAGGCCGCCGAACCAGCCGTTGCCGATGTGATAGGGCAGCGACATCGAGGTGTAGCGGATGCGGGTCGGGAACAGTTCGACCAGCATCGCGGCGATCGGCCCGTAGACCATGGTGACGAACAGCACCAGCACGAACAGCAGCCCGATCGTCGCCGCGATGCGCGGCTGGAAGACGTCGAACGGATGCGCCATCTTGATGATCTCGGCGTTGCCGGCCTTCGGATAGCCCGCCGCCTGGATCGCCGCCAGCACCGCCGGGTTGGAGGTCTTGGCGTCGACGTAGGGCACCTCGGCGCCGTTCACGAGCACCTTGACGCCCGAGCCCGCCGGGCCCTTCGCGGTCGAGTACTTCACCGACGACTGCGACAGGTAGGCGCGCGCAGTGTCGCAAGGCGCGGTGAACACGCGGGTGCCGACCGGGTTGAACAGGTCGCCGCACAGCGCGGGATCCGACACCACCTCGACCTTGACGGTCTCGATGGCCCGCTCCAGCGCCGGGTTGGCGTTGGTCGTGATCGCCTTGAAGATCGGGAAGAACGACAGCGCGGCGATCGCGCAGCCGGTCAGGATGATCGGCTTGCGGCCGATCTTGTCCGACAGCCAGCCGAAGAAGATGAAGAAGAAGGTGCCGAGCAGCAGCGACCAGGCGATCAGCAGGTTCGACGTGTAGCCGTCGACCTTCAGGATCGATTGCAGGAAGAACAGCGCGTAGAACTGGCCGGTGTACCAGACCACGCCCTGGCCCATCACGCCGCCGAACAGGGCGATCAGCACGATCTTGGCGTTGCCCCAATTGGCGAAGGCTTCGGTCAGAGGCGCTTTCGAACTCTTGCCCTCTTCCTTCATCTTCTGGAACACGGGCGATTCGTTCAGCCGCAGCCGGATCCAGACCGAGACGCCGAGCAGCGCGACCGATACCAGGAACGGAATGCGCCAACCCCAGGCGGCGAATTCCGGTTCGCCCAGCACCGTGCGGGTGACCAGGATCACGATCAGCGACAGGAACAGGCCGAGCGTGGCGGTGGTCTGGATGAACGACGTGTAGTAGCCGCGTTTGCCGGGTGGAGCATGCTCGGCCACATAGGTCGCCGCGCCGCCATATTCGCCGCCGAGCGCGAGGCCCTGCAGCAGACGCAGACAGATCAGGATGATCGGCGCCGCAATGCCGATGGTCGCCGCATTGGGCAGCAGGCCGACGATGAAGGTCGACAGGCCCATGATCAGAATGGTGACGAGGAAGGTGTATTTGCGGCCGACGATGTCGCCGATGCGGCCGAACACGATGGCGCCGAACGGGCGCACCAGGAAGCCGGCGGCGAACGCCAGAAGGGCGAAAATGTCGCGTGTGGCGGGCGGGTAGGCGCTGAAGAACTGCGCGCCGATGATCGCGGCGAGCGACCCGTACAGATAGAAATCGTACCATTCGAAAACGGTGCCGAGCGAGGATGCGACAATGACGAAACGTTCGTCCTTGGTCATTCCGCCGGACCGCCGCTGCGTTGCGGCATAACTAGACATAAGCGATTACCTCCCCTTGATAAAATAATGGCGTTTCTTGCCGCGTTACGGAATGAAAGCGGAATTCCGACGCGGTGCGTTGGGCGAACGGTAACATTGCCATCAACGTGCGGCATTACGACTTTCGGCTCGCGTTCCTGTTGCGTTCTTGCGCTTGCTCAATGTTTTTCATGTTCGAACGGCGCAGGGTGGTACGCCAAGGCAGCCGAACACGCCTTGCCAGCCGTCGACCTTAGGGCGACACTTCCAATCCGACCTGCCAACCGCGGGCCTGAATGCGACCGTTCGGTTCCAGTCTGCGCACAAGGGACACCCATGAGCACGCCCGCCAGCACGCATTTGATCATTGCCGATGACCACCCGCTGTTCCGCGACGCCTTGCGGTTGGCGGTTTCCAGCGTCGTTCCCGGTGCGAAGATCGGCGAGGCCGGGTCGTTCGAGGACCTCACCGCGATGCTCGAGCGCGACGGCGACGTCGATCTTGTCCTGCTCGACCTGAAGATGCCCGGGATCAGCGGATTTTCCGGGCTGATCTATCTGCGCGCGCAGTATCCGGCGATCCCCGTCGTGGTGGTCTCGGCCAGCGACGATGTCGAGACCATCCGGCGCTCGCTGGATTTCGGCGCGTCCGGTTTCGTGCCGAAGCGGTTCGGGGTCGAGAAGCTCGGCGACGCGATCCTGCGGGTGCTGGACGGCGACGTCTGGGTGCCGCCGGATGTCGATCTGTCGGCGGCCGCCGATCCGGAGACCAGCAAGCTGCGCGACCGGCTGGTGACGCTGACACCGCAGCAGGTGCGGGTGCTGATGATGCTGTCCGAAGGGCTGCTCAACAAGCAGATCGCCTACGAGCTCGGCGTCTCGGAAGCCACCATCAAGGCGCATGTCTCGGCGATCCTGCAGAAGCTCGGCGTCGAAAGCCGCACCCAGGCGGTGATCGCCGCGGCGAAGATCTCCGGCAGCCAGTGGCGCCAGGACGAGCCGGTGGCGTAGCCGCCGACTCCGTTCACTTTCCGAATACCGAATATTCGTCATGGCCGGGCTCGTCCCGGCCATCCACGCCTTTCTTGCGGCTTCCGCTGCAAGACGTGGATGCCCGGCACAAGGCCGGGCACGACGCGTTGAATCGAAAATGCCCGATCTTGATGGCCCATTCCCGCCGGGCTCCTCGAGGAGGTGCGTCCGGCGTGGTTGCGGATCGCTACTCCGCCGCCGCGATGCTCTGCTGGGCGTGCCACTGGTTGAGCAGCGCGCGGAGCGAGGCGGCTTTCACTGGCTTGTTCAGCACCGCGATCTCCTCCTGCCGGGCGGCGGCGCGGACGCCGGGGCTGCGGTCGGCGGTGATCAGGATCGCCGGGATGGCGACGCCGAAGCGGGCGCGGATGTCGCGGATCGCCGCGATGCCGTTGCCGCGATCGAGGTGATAATCGACCAGCAGCCCGGTGATGCGCCGGTCGGCCGACTCGATCGCCTTGATCGCCGCGTCCGGATCGGCCACCGCGATCACGCTGGCGTCCCAGGTCGTCAGCAGCGTCTTCATGCCGTCGAGGATCGCCGGATCGTTCTCGATGCACACCACCAGGCTGCCGGCCATCGAGGCGCGCGACAGCGGCGTCGCGCTGGTCACCGCGGTGGTGTGGTTGACGACGGCGGCGACCGGAACGGTGACGGCGAAACACGAGCCGCCGCCGCGATTGGCGTCGAGCGTGATGCCGTGGTTCAGCACCCGCGCCAGCCGCTCCACGATCGACAGCCCGAGGCCGAGGCCGCGGGCGATCCGGGCGCCCTGTTCGAGCCGGTGGAATTCCTTGAAGATCTCGCCGCGCTTGAGGATCGGCACGCCGACGCCGGTGTCGTAGATGCCGATCTTCAAGGACTCGCCCTGGCGGCGGCAGCCGACCAGCACGCGGCCCTGCGGCGTGTATTTGATCGCGTTGGAGATCAGGTTCTGCATCAGCCGGCGTAGCATCAGACGGTCCGACCGCACCGGAAGCGAACACGGCACGAAGATGAGTTGCAGACCTTTGGCGCGCGCGGTCGGGGCGAATTCGATCTCCAGCGAGCGCATCAGATCGCCGATGACGAAATTGGTCAGCGACGGCGTCATCGCGCCGGCGTCGAGCCGCGAGATGTCGAGCAGCGCGCCGATGATCTCCTCGATCGCCTCGAGCGATTCGTCGATGTTCTCGACCAGGCGCGAATCCTCGCCGCCGTTCTGACGCTCGACCAGGCTGGTGGCGTACAGCCGCGCCGCGTTGAGCGGCTGCAGGATGTCGTGGCTCGCCGCCGCCAGAAACCGGGTCTTGGAGATGTTGGCTTCCTCGGCGGTGCTCTTGGCCAGCGCGAGCTGCGAGTTCAGCCGGGTCAGTTCCTCGGTGCGTTCGCGCACCCGCCGCTCCAGCGTGGCATTGGCGCGCTCCAGCGCCTCGGCCGCCTCGAAGCTCGGGGTGACGTCGGAGAAAGTGATCACCAGCCCGCCGTCCGGCATGCGGTTGGCGCGGACCTCGATCACCAGATGGCGGTCGTGCAGCCGTTCCAGGAACGGCTCGCCCTCGGTGGTATAGGACGCGAGCCGCATCTGGGTCTGCGCTTCTGTATCGGCCGATCCGGCGCTGGCGCTCGACAGGAATTCGAGGATCTCGATCAGCGGGATGCCGATCTGGATGATGTGCGGCGGCAGCCCGAGGATCTCGCCGAACTGCCGGTTGGAGCAGATCAGCTGCAGCTCCGGGTTGAACACCGCGATGCCCTGGCGGACGTGGTTGAGCGCGGTCTGCAGGATCTCGCGGTTGAAATGCAGCGCCGCGTGGGAGTCGTCGAGCAGCTTCAGCGCGGCTTCCGCCGACACGGTGCGCTTGCGCAGCAGCAACGACAGCACCAGCCGCGACGACGCCGCCCCGATCGAGGACGCGATCAAGTGCTCGGCGTGCTTCAACAGTTCGAAATCCGCCGGCGCCGCCGGGTCGAGCGTCAACCGGCGGCTGATCGCGAACGACCGAAACGAGTCCCGCGCCCGCTCCGGCCCGAGATACTGCCCGACCGCGCCGAGAATATCCTGCACCGTCACGGTGGTGCGCCAGCGCCGGAACGCCGGCGTCATCGGCGTCAGCGTGTCCGGCACGAACACTTCGGCCTGCAGCCGCTCGATCGACGACGGCCGGCTCAGCAGCGACAGCGCGATATAGGCGAACAGATTGAGCGACAGGCTCCACACCACGCCGTGCACCAGCGGCGGCAATTCGGCGCCGAACAGCGCCCGGGGCCGCAGCGCTTCGATTCCCCACGGGCCTTGCTGCAACAGCACGAGTCCCGCGGTGCTGCCCTCCATGAAGCTCGGGATGAACAGCGTATAGGCCCAGGCCGCGAAGCCGATCATCATGCCGCCGATCGCGCCACGCGCGGTGGCGCGGCGCCAGATCAGCCCGCCGAAGAACGCCGGCGCGAACTGCGCGATCGCCGCGAAGGACAACAGGCCGATGGCGGCGAGCTGGGTGTTGCCGAGCGCGCGGTAATACAGATAGGCCAGGATCAGGATCGCGAAGATGGCGACCCGCCGCACCGTCAGCAGAAAGCCGCCGAAGCTGCGCTGGTCGTTGCGCGGCGCGCCGTGGCGCTTCAGCACCAGCGGCATCACCAGATCGTTCGACACCATCACCGCCAGCGCCACGCATTCGACGATCACCATCGCGGTCGCCGCCGACAGGCCGCCGATGAACACCATGAAGCTGAGCAGCGGCGCATTGGCCTCGATCGGCAGCGCCAGCACGAACATGTCGCTGTCGACCGCGCCGAACGGAAATTTCACCAGCCCCGCCAGCGCGATCGGGATCACGAACAGATTGATCGCGATCAGATACAGCGGGAACATCCAGCGGGCGCGGCTGACCTCGGCGTCGTTGGTGTTCTCCACCACGCCGACATAGAACTGCCGCGGCAGCATCAGAAAGGCGCAGAACGACAGCACCGTCATGGTCAGAAAGGTGGTGGCCGACGGCGTCGATTCGAGCACCCGCACCGCTTCCGGCATCTTCATCGCCCGCTCGATCAGATCGGCCGGGCTGAACATCCAGAAGGTGACGAAGACCCCCGCAGCGATGAACGCCACCAGCTTGACGATCGATTCGGTGGCGATCGCCAGCATCAGGCCGTGCTGATGCTCGGTGGCGCTGGCCTGGCGGGCGCCGAACAGCACCGCGAACAGCGCCATCAGGATCGCCACGATCAGCGCCATGTCGCCGACGATCGGAATTTCGGCGATGTTGTGATCGTCGCCGAGGATGGTCTGCAGCGACGATGCCACCGCCTTGAGCTGCAGCGCGATGTAGGGCACCGAGCCGATGATGGCGATGATCGCCACCGTGGCGGCGACCTTCTGGCTCTTGCCGTAGCGGGCGGCGATGAAGTCGGCGATCGAGGTGATGTTCTGCGATTTCGCCAGCCGGATGACGCGACGCAGCAGCGGCGTGAACACGCCGATCAGCAGGATCGGCCCGACATAGATCGCGAGGAAGTCGATGCTGGTGCGGCTGGCGAAGCCGACCGAGCCGAAGAACGTCCAGGAGGTGCAGTAGATCGCCAGCGACAGCGGATAGATCAGGCCACCGGCGCGCTCGCGCTGGCCTTGCGACAGCCGGTCGCCGAAACTCGCGACATAGAAGAGGAAGCCGATATAGGCGAGCGCGGCTGCGATCACGCCCCAATCGTGCAGCATCGCTGTGGTGCTCCTCGCGCGTCATGCGCCGACGGGATTTCTAGCGGGTAGGAACGCCGCACGCGACAGGGATTTTGCCCCGTCGCGCGGCGTCTCCGCCGAAAATCGTTTGCCGGCCGTGGCGCGCGGGCTATTCGGCCGCGATCGCCTTGGCGCCGAGCGGCAGGCCGAGCTGGCCCCAGACCTGGACCAGCGCCTCGGCCAGCGCGTCGATCAGCTTGTCGTCGTGATACGGCGACGGCGTGATCCGCAGCCGCTCGAGGCCGCGGGCGACGGTCGGGTAGTTGATCGGCTGGATGTAGATACCGTGCTGCTCGAGCAGCAGATCGGACGCCATCTTGCATTTTTCGGCATCGCCGACGAACACCGGCACGATGTGGGTGTCGGTCGGCATCACCGGGATGCCGGCATTGTTCAGCACGGCCTTGACCCGCGCGGCGCGGTCCTGGTGGCGCTCGCGTTCCCAGGTCGACGCCTTGAGGTGGCGGATGGCGGCGGTCGCGGCGGCGCAGATCGGCGGCGGCAGCGCGGTGGTGAAGATGAAGCCCGGCGCATAGGAGCGCACCGCGTCGATCACGTCGGCCTTGCCGGCGATGTAGCCGCCGAGGCAGCCGAACGCCTTCGCCAGCGTCGCTTCGATGATGTCGATGCGGGCCATCACGCCGTCGCGTTCGGCGACGCCGGCGCCGCGCGGCCCGTACATGCCGACGGCGTGGACTTCGTCGCAATAAGTCATCGCGTCGTACTTCTCGGCGAGATCGCAGATCTTCGCCAGCGGCGCGGTGTCGCCGTCCATCGAATACAGGCTCTCGAATGCGATCAGCTTCGGCCGGTCGGGGCCGGCGGCGATCAGCAGCTCTTCGAGATGGGCGGTGTCGTTGTGGCGCCAGACCACGCGCTCGCAGCCCGACTGACGGATGCCTTCGATCATCGAATTGTGGTTCAGCGCGTCCGACAGGATCAGGCAGTTCGGGATCAGCTTGCCGAGCGTCGACAGGCCGGTCTGGTTCGACACGTAGCCCGAGGTGAACAGCAAGGCCGCTTCCTTGCCGTGCAGGTCGGCGATTTCGCGCTCGAGCTGCACCAGCGGATGGTGCGTGCCGGCGATGTTGCGGGTGCCGCCGGCGCCGGTGCCGATCCGGGTCGTGGTCTCGACCATCGCGCCAATCACTTTCGGGTGCTGACCCATGCCGAGGTAATCGTTCGAGCACCAGATCACGACATCGCGAGGACCCGTCGGCGAATGCCACACGGCCTGCGGAAACCTGCCGGCGATGCGCTCGAGATCGGCGAAGACGCGATAGCGGCGCTCGTCGTGCAGGCGGGTGAGAGCGTCCTCGAAGAATTTGCTGTACTGCATTGCAATGACCTGGAAGGGACGGGAAACAGCGACGAGCCGCAACGGGCGACCTCGGTATTAGAACCCTTCCAGCTCGGATGTCGAGGCGCAATTCGTCCAATTGGCTGCGCCGGAGGCGTGCCTAACAGCTCCCCGCGCAGGTCAAAGCTTGATGAAGATCAATGCATTGGCCGAGGTCACCGTCCCGCTTCGCGGCCGGGCTCAGGCGGCCGCGAAGCGCAGGATGCCGTCGGCCTTGTCGACGATCGTCAGGCGGTTGCGCGCCAGCATGTAGTTGACATGCGCGATCAGTTCGCCGGCCGCAAAGCCGGTCTGGTGCGCATCCAGCACGTGCTTGTGGAACACCACCGGCACCAGCTCGGCGGAACTCATCGCCCGGTCGCGGCAGGCCTCCGCGATCACGCCGCAGCGTTCCTCGTGATGATCGGCGAGCTGCTTGATACGGGTCTTGACGCCGTGGAAGGGCAGGCCGTGACCCGGCAGCACCAGCACATCGTCCGGTAGCAGCGTGGTCAGTTCGGCGAGTGATTTCAGATAGGAGCCGAGCGCGTCTTCGTCCGGCTCGTGCGCCCAGACGCTGACATTGGGGGAGATCTTGCTCAGCACCTGATCGGCGGAGAGAAACAGCTTGTCGGCGGCGCAATACAGCATCACCTGATCGGGCGAGTGGCCGGCGCCGGTGATGATGCGAAACGTCCGTGTGCCGATCCGGATGTGGTCGCCCTTGGTGAGTCGTCGATACGCCGCCGGAAGCGGCACCGCGCGCTTCAGATAGTCCTGACCGCGGCCGAGCAATTGCGCGGTGATGGAGTCGTCCATGCCGTGGCGGTGGAAGAACTCGCGCGAATTGACGAGCCGCTCCTCGCTGCGGCGGTTCTGATGATAGACGCCCTGCAGATATTCGATCTGCGACATGTAGAACGGGCAGCGGAACCGCTGCACGATCCAGCCGGCCTGGCCGAAATGGTCGGGGTGGGCGTGGGTCACGATCACGCGGCTGATGGCGAAGCCTTTGAGCGCGCCGTCGAACAGCGTTTCCCAGGCCGCGATCGTGGTGTCGTTGCCGAAGCCGGTGTCGACCATCGCCCAGCCGTCGCCATCGGCGAGCAGATAGATGTTCACGTGGTTGAGGCGGAACGGCAGCTTCAGCCGCAGCCACAGCACGCCCGGGGCGATGTCGACGACCTGGTCGGGTCCGGGGTGGCTCTCCAGCAGAAAGCGCAGATCGTCGTGGGGTTTGTCGGCGGTGTCGGTCTTCTTATGCATGTGGCGCAGGCTCCCACTATCGCCTTAGCGGGACCGGACCAGCGGCGCCAGCCGAAAAACCGCTGGAGCGGGTTGCGCAATCGCCGGTTGGACCGGCCGTGCCGCCGCACGGAATGGCGTAGCGCTGCCGGGGCCGCCGCATGAAAAGGCCGGCGGCGCGGGGCGCCGCCGGCTGGATGCGTGGGAAGAGAGGATCAGGCGGCGCGGATGTTCGACAGGAATTCGTCGATCTCGCCGCGCAGCAATTCGGCCTCCTGGCGCAACGCGCCGGATGCCGCCAGTACCTCGGAGGCCGCCGAACCTGCCTGGGTCGAGGCGGCGCTGACGCCGACGATGTTGCCGGAGACTTCGCTGGTGCCGCCGGCCGCCTGCTGGATGTTGCGGGCGATCTCGCGGGTCGCGGCGCCTTGTTCCTCGACGGCCGCGGTGATCGCGGTGGTCACCTCGTTGATCGAGGTGATGGTCTGGCTGATGTTGCGGATCGCGCCCACCGCCGAACTGGTGACGCCCTGCATCGCCACGATCTGGGCGCGGATGTCCTCGGTCGCCTTCGCGGTCTGGCTGGCGAGGCTCTTGACCTCGGAAGCCACCACGGCGAAGCCGCGGCCGGCGTCGCCGGCGCGGGCGGCCTCGATGGTGGCGTTCAGCGCCAGCAGGTTGGTCTGGGAGGCGATGCTCTGGATCAGGTCGATCACCGCGCTGATGCGCTCGGCGTTCTCGGCCAGCCCCTGCATGGTGGTGTCGGTGACGCCCGCTTCCTGCACCGCCTTGTTGGCGATCTCCGCCGAGGTCGTCACCTGGCGGCTGATCTCGTTGATCGACGAGGCGAGCTGCTCGGTGCCGGTGGCGACGCTCTGCACGTTGGCGGAGGTTTCCTCGGCCGCCGAGGCCACCGCGGTGACCAGCGAACTGGAGCGGTCGGCGGTGGTCGCCATGCTCTGCGCCGTTTCCTGCATGACGCTGGTCGACGCCTGCAGTTTCTCCATCGCGGTGCGTACGGTCGCCTCGAAATCGGCGATCCGGGATTCGATCCGCGTCGTCCGCTGCGCCTTGGCGGCACGGTCCTTGTCCTGTTCCTCGGTCAGCGCCCGCGCCTGGATCATGTTGTCGCGGAATATTTCGAGGGATTCCGCCATCACGGCGATCTCGTCGCGGCGGCTGCCGCGGTCGATCTCGGTGTCGAGGTTGCCGGAGGACAGCGACTGCATCGAGCGCTGCAGCCCGCCGATCCGGCGCAGAATGCTGCGGCCGACATACAGCCAGACGAACAGCGCCGAGCCGACCAGGGTCAGCGCGCCGAGGCCGATCATCACCTGGGTGGCGAGCGCGATCTGGTCCTGCGCCTGTGCGGCGGCGGCGGTGGTGTCGCTGCGAACGCTGTCGACGAGTTGCTTGACGCTGATGCCGAGGCCGACATTGAGCTTGCGGGTCTCGTCGAGGATCAGGTCGCTGTAGTCGCCGGCGTCGAGTTCCTTCTGGCGCATCTTGAAGATGCTGGTTTTGCCCTCGCCGAGCGCCAGCAGCGTTTGCGCCGCCGCCTTGATCGCCGCCGTGGCTTCGCCCGCGGGCATTCCGTCGAGGTTGGAAGCGACCTGTTGGCGCGCCTCCTTGAAGGAGGTTTCGACCGGATCCAGCGCATCGGCGTTGCGGGCCGACAGCGCCGCCATCAGATTGGAGGCGGCGAGATTGCTGAGCGCGATCACATTGCCGAGCTGCTCGATTCGCCGTCCGGCTTCGGTCGCGTCGTCCTGCGACAGATTCGCCGACGCCAGCACCGCATTCATCTGGGTTTGCGCATTCAACATTGCCGGGTTGGCGATGGCGATGAAGGCGTCATGCGAGGTGCGCAGCGCGTCATAGACCTTGTCGTGCTGGCGGGCGAGATCGAGCCGCTCCTGCGCCGCGGCGCCGAGGCTGCGGATGGTGTCCTCGATATTGCGCAGCGTTTCCGCCATCGCCGCGACGACGGCCTTGTCGGCGCCGTAGCTGGTCAGATCAGCCAGTTTCTGGGAGGCAACCGACTGCGCCTGTTTCATCCGCGCGGAGCGCTCGGCGAGTTGCTCCGGCGTCGCCGACACGAGCAGCATCGGCGCCAGGCTGGCGAGCCGTTCGCTCTCGGTGGCGAGTTGCAGGCTGGTGGCGAGCTTGGGGATGTCCTGGCCGCTCAGGGCCGCCAATTTACCGCCGAGGTCTCGCAGGCTGACGCCCGCGCCGGCGCTGATCAGGATCGTCATGCTCGCGATGACGGCAAACGCCGCGAACAGGCTGCCACGGATTCCGAATTGCGGCATGCGTAAGCGCGGCCGCGCGAGCCTCAGTCGTCCAAACATTCCCGCCCCCAAAATGCTTCCTGCTTGTCCTGTTGCTGAACAAGCGAGTGCACTATTGGGCTTGGGAGTTAATTTTTGTCCGATTTTCGGTGTGCTGTTTTGAACAAACTGGCCCGTTGCCGGGGCGGGGCCCAATTCCCGAACTGTTGGGTAAACAATTTGTCCATGCAAATTCCGCCCGGCGCAAATCAACAAAAAAGGGCCGGCATGAAGCCGGCCCTTCTCAGCCCCGAAGGGATTTCGTCAGTACGGATCAGTACTTGGCGACGACCGGGCCACCCCAGTTGAAGCGGTAGTTCAGGCCGGCCTTGACGACGTGCTGGTCGTTCTTGGCGGTGAAGCCAGCGCCCAGATCGACGTTGCCGAAGTCGTAGTACTGATATTCGATCTTGCCCGACCAGTTCTGGGCGAACAGGTACTCGAGACCGCCGCCGACGGTGTAACCGTCCTGGCTGCTGGTGGACGAGACGGTGCCGACGCCGCTCAGCGTCAGGCTGCTGGTGTAGTCGGCATAGGCCCAACCGCCCTTGACGTAGAGCAGTGCCGGACCCCAGGTGTAGCCGAGGCGACCGGTGACCGAAGCCAGACCGCGCTGGTTGTCGGCGTAGGTGTAGGTGCCGGCAACGCCGGGGACCGTGAAGCTGACCGCGTCGTTGGTGCCGCTCAGCCAGGAGTACTGACCTTCGACGCCGAGCACCCAGCTCGGAGCGAACTGCCAGTCGTAACCGACCTGCACACCGCCGAGGAACTTGCCGTCGCTGCCGGCGGTGACGCCGGTGCCGATCGAGTTGTCGCCGGCGAAGGCGCCGCCGATGTGACCGCCGATGTAGAAGCCGGTCCAGTTATAGATCGGGGCCGGCGGCGCGTAGACCGGGGCCTTGTTGTACGGGCGGGCCGCGAGGTCGGCGGCGAGGGCCGGAGCCGCGCCGAGGGCAACCAGAGCAACGGTGCCGAGAAGGAACTTTTTCATTGTGGTTCTCCAGGAGTCGTCTTCAACAGAGGCGACGTTCGTCGTCACCATCTGGACCAAGATTTAGCGCGGTCGTGCATAAAAAGCTGTCACCTGGCGGCAACACTGCATGTGGAACTAACCGTATGAGTTTCAACAATTTTTCTTGCTTAATGGAACCTAAAAGAAACCTTAAAATCGCCTTAATCGGGTTCCCGAAAAGTTGCGTAATTCTCGGGCATTTTCCGAGTTTTCGAGAGGGTTGCCTAACGCTGGGGCACTAGGAATTGCGTCGCCGGGCGGATTGTCCCTTCCAGCGTTGATTTGATCGACGCGGACCTCCTGTAATACTATAACAAAGCCCCGAGCCTCCCTTCGAGCGGTCTGAAATGGACGTCCGTCTCCCTGATTCGCATCATTCCGCCGCACCGAAGTCTGCTCACATGCACATCCACGGCGCCGATTCGCCGCACCCGATGCAGCCGCCGCCCTGGTCGATCCTGCGCATGACGCTGGCGGCCCGGTTGACGGCTGCGATTGCGATCAGCGCCGTCCTCTGGGCGATCGTGCTGCTGGCGATGAGGTGACCATGGCTGCCCAACTGCACTTTAATAATGTGACGCTCGGCTACGACCGCCATCCGGCGGTGCATCACCTCAGTGGCGAGATTCGAAGCGGCACGCTGCTTGCCGTGGTCGGGCCCAACGGCGCCGGCAAGTCCACTCTGTTCCGGGGCATCGTCGGCATCCTCAAGCCGCTGGCGGGCGCGATCGACCGCCGTGGGATCGACATCCGCGACATCGCCTATCTGCCGCAGACCGCCGATATCGACCGCAGCTTCCCGATCTCGGTGTTCGATTTCGTCGCCACCGGGTTGTGGCGCAGCTCCGGTCCGTTCGGCGGAATCGGTCGCGCGGCGCGGCCGAAGATCGCGCAGGCGCTCGCCGCGGTCGGGCTCTCCGGCTTCGAGAATCGCACCATCGGCACGCTGTCCGGCGGCCAGACCCAGCGGATGCTGTTCGCCCGCGTGCTGCTCCAGGATGCGCGCGTCATCGTGCTGGACGAGCCGTTCAACGCCGTCGACGCGCGCACCACCGCCGATCTGGTGGCGCTGATCGGGCGCTGGCATGCCGAAGCCCGCACCGTGATCGCGGCATTGCACGACATCGAGCTGGTCCGGGCCAGTTTTCCGGAGACGTTGCTGTTGGCGCGCACCGCGGTGGCGTGGGGGCCGACCGCCGAGGTGCTGACCGCGGCCAATCAGGCCGAGGCGCGGAGGATGTGCGAGGCGTTCGACGACGGCGCCCCGGCCTGCGCCGCCGACACGCCGCCGTCGCGGGCGGCCTGATCATGCTGCTCTACGAGGCGCTGATCGCCCCCTTCACCGAATTCGAGTTCATGCGCCGGGCGCTCGCCGGCATCGTCGCGCTGTCGCTCGGCGGCGCGCCGATCGGCGTGTTCCTGATGCTGCGGCGGATGAGTCTCGTGGGCGACGCGATGGCGCATGCGATCCTGCCCGGCGCCGCGATCGGCTTCCTGCTGTCCGGCCTCAACCTGTTCGCGATGAGCTTCGGCGGGCTGATCGCCGGCTTCACGGTGGCGATCCTGGCCGGCGTGGTGTCGCGGGTCACCGAATTGAAGGAGGACGCCTCGCTGGCGGCCTTCTATCTGGTGTCGCTCGCGGTCGGCGTCACCATTGTTTCAATGAAGGGCACCAATATCGATCTGCTGCACGTGCTGTTCGGCAACATCCTGGCGATGGACGACCAGACCCTGCTGGTGATCGCTTTCAACACCTCGCTGACGCTGATCGTGATGGCGGTGATCTACCGGCCGCTGGTGATCGAATGCGTCGATCCGCTGTATCTGCGCACGGTGAGCCGCGCCGGGGCGCCGGCGCATCTGGCGTTTCTGGCGCTGGTGGTGATCAATCTGGTCAACGGCTTCCACGCGCTGGGCACGCTGCTCGCGGTCGGCCTGATGATCCTGCCGGCGGGCATCGCCAAATTCTGGGCGCGCGACATCACCGGGATGATGCTGGTCGCGGTCGGCAGCGCGATGCTGTCCGGCTATGCCGGGCTGGTGCTGTCGTTCCAGACCCGGGTGCCGTCGGGGCCGGCGATCATCCTGGTCGCGGCCATTCTCTACATCGCCTCGCTGCTGTTCGGCCGTGCCGGCGGCGTGGTGCGCAAACTGTTTCCCGGCCGCCATCTCGAGGCTTGAACATCATGATCCGGATCGCCATCGCCGTTGTCTCATTGTTGGTCGCGGCGTTGCCGGCGCGCGCGCAGGAGCGCATCGGCGTGGTCGCCAGTTTTTCGATCCTCGGCGATTTCGTCCGCAATGTCGGGGGCGATCGGGTCGCGGTCACCACGCTGGTCGGGCCGACCGGCGACGTCCACGTCTACACGCCGTCGCCGCGCGACGCCAAGCAGGTCGCCGACGCGAGGCTGGTGGTCGTCAACGGGCTCGGCCTGGAAGGCTGGCTGCCGCGGTTGGTGCAGTCGTCCGGCGGCAAGGCCACGATCGTCACCGCCACCAAGGGCATCAAGACACGCGACGCCGATGAGGGCGATTCGCACGGCCACAGCCACGGCAAGGACGAGCACGCCGATCCGCACGCCTGGCAGTCGGTGGCGAACGCCAAAATATATATGTCGAACATCCGCGCCGCGCTGATCGCGGCCGATCCCGCCGGCGAGGCGGTCTACCGGGCCAATGCCGAGGCCTATCTCGGCAAGCTCGACGCGCTCGACCGCGAGGTCCGGGACGAGGCGGCGAAGATCCCGCCCGCGGCCCGCAAGGTGATCTCGAGCCACGACGCCTTCGGCTATTTCGCCGACGCCTACGGCATCACCTTCATTGCCCCGCAGGGCGTCTCGACCGAATCCGAAGTCAGCGCCCGCGACGTCGCCCGCATCATCAAACAGATCCGGGCATCCAAGATCCCCGCGGTGTTCCTGGAGAACATCAGCGACCCGCGGCTGATCCAGCGGATCGCCGCCGAGACCGGCGCCAAGATCGGCGGGACGCTGTATTCCGACAGTCTGACGGCCGAAAACGGCGACGCCCCCACTTACATTGACATGGTCAGGCACAATATAAGGACGCTGACGAGCGCCCTGGCCGATTAGCCGCGCTTGCCTCGCCTCATCCCGAGGGGCCCGCCGCCACGTCTTCCGTAAGGCACGGGCGTCTCGCTGGATGAAAACAACGCCTTCACTCTCATCCTTCGAGATGCGCGCAGTCGTGCGCTCCTCAGGGTGAGAGCTCGTTCTGGAGCACCTGCCTGATGACGAACTCCGCCGCCTCGAAAATTCCCGTCACCGTGCTCACCGGCTATCTCGGCGCCGGCAAGACGACGCTGCTCAACCGCATCCTGTCGGAGAATCACGGCAAGAAATACGCGGTGATCGTCAACGAGTTCGGCGAGATCGGCATCGACAACGACCTGATCATCGGTGCCGACGAGGAAGTGTTCGAGATGAACAATGGCTGCGTCTGCTGCACGGTGCGCGGCGACCTGGTCCGGATTCTCGGCGGGCTGATGAAGCGCAAGGGCAAGTTCGACGCCATCATCGTCGAGACCACCGGGCTCGCCGATCCGGCGCCGGTGGCGCAGACCTTCTTCGTCGACGAGGACGTGATGGCGAGCGCACGGCTCGACGCGGTGGTGACGGTGGCCGACGCCAAATGGCTGAGCGACCGCCTCAAGGATGCGCCCGAGGCCAAGAACCAGATCGCCTTCGCGGACGTCATCGTGCTCAACAAGACCGACCTCGTCACCAAGGCCGAACTCGCCGAAGTCGAGGCGCGGATCCGCGCGATCAATCCCTATGCCCGGCTGCATCACACCGAACGCTGCCAGATCCCGATCGCCGACGTACTCGATCGCGGCGCGTTCGATCTCGACCGCATTCTGGAGATCGAGCCGGAGTTTCTCGATGCCGGCGACGATCACGATCACCACCATGATCACGATCATGGTCATCATCATCACGACCACCACGGCCACGGCCTGAAGCACTATCACGATGAGGACATGCAATCGCTGTCGCTGAAGAGCGACAAGCCGATCGACCCGGCGAAGTTCATGCCCTGGCTGCAGCAATTGGTGCAGACCGAAGGCGGAAAGATCCTGCGCTCCAAGGGGATTCTGTCTTTTGCGGGTGACGACGACCGCTACGTGTTTCAGGGCGTGCACATGATGCTCGAGGGCGATCACCAGCGCGCCTGGAAGGACGACGAGCCGCGCGAAAGCCGCGTCGTGTTCATCGGTCGCGAATTGCCCGAACAGGCGATCCGCGACGGCTTCGCGAAGTGCGTGGCGCAATGAGCGACTTCGAAACGTCCGGCGAGGCGGCCTCGATCGTCTCGGTCACCGACCGCGTCCGCGAGGTCGCGATCGGCGCGCCGGTGGGGGCGGTGCATTTCCTCGGCGACACCGCGGTGTTCATCGGCGCGGAGGAAAACGCGACCTTTGCCAAGTCGGATGGCGAGAGCTCGACCGTCGCGCTGCACGGCGGCGCCGTTCTCAGCTCGGTCACCGACGGCAAGCGCATCGTCAGCGGCGGCGACGACGGCAAGGTGATGGCGCTCGACGCGGGCGGCAAGGCCGAGCTGTTCGCCACCGACGCCAAGCGGCGCTGGATCGACAATGTCGCGCTGCATCCGGACGGTGCGGTGGCGTGGTCGGCGGGCAAGATCGCTTACGTCCGCGCGCCGAAGGCCGAGGAGAAATTCTTCGAGGTGCCGTCGACGGTCGGCGGCCTCGCTTTCGCGCCGAAGGGAATGCGGCTCGCGATCGCGCATTACAACGGCGTGACGCTGTGGTTTCCGAACATGGCGGCCAATGCCGAAATGCTCGAATGGGCCGGCTCGCATCTCGGCGTGATGTTCAGCCCGGACAACCGTTTTCTGGTCACGTCGATGCACGAGCCGGCGCTGCACGGCTGGCGGCTCGCCGACGCCAAGCACATGCGGATGACCGGCTATCCCGGCCGGGTGCGGTCGATGGCCTGGACCTCGGGCGGCAAGGGCCTCGCTACCTCGGGCGCCGACGCCGTGATCGTCTGGCCGTTCGCCAGCAAGGACGGGCCGATGGGCAAGCAGCCGGCGATGCTGGCGCCGCTGCAGGCGCGCGTCAGCATGGTGGCGTGCCACCCCAAGCAGGACATCCTCGCCACCGGCTACAGCGATGGCACCGTGCTGATGGTGCGGCTCACCGACGGCGCCGAGATCCTGGTCCGGCGCAACGGCACGCCGCCGGTCACGGCACTGGCGTGGAATGCGAGCGGCAGTCTGCTGGCATTCGCCGACGAGGAGGGTGCAGCGGGACTGCTGACGCTGTAAGAGGAAGCCGGTTCCCGACCGGGCGGTTTTCTCATGCGCTTCCTCGCCACCTTCCAGACCCTCGACTTCCTCGACACGCTGATCAGCCTGGGCGCAGCCTTCGTGCTCGGCATGCTGATCGGCGCCGAGCGGCAATATCGGACCCGTGCGGCGGGGCTGCGCACCAACGTGCTGGTGGCGGTGGGCGCCGCCGCCTTCGTCGATCTCGCCATGCACCTCAAGGGCGTCGACGGCGCGGTGCATGTGATCGCCTATGTGGTGTCCGGCATCGGCTTCCTCGGCGCCGGCGTGATCATGAAAGAGGGCATGAATGTCCGCGGCCTCAACACCGCGGCGACGCTGTGGAGCTCGGCCGCGGTCGGCTGCTGCGCCGGCGCCGACATGGTGGCGCAGGCGGTGGCGCTGACCGTGTTCGTGATCGCCGGCAACACGCTGCTGCGGCCGCTGGTCAATGCCATCAACCGCATCCCGTTCGACGAGCGCTCCTCGGAGGCGACCTATTCGGTGCGGCTCACCGCCGGCAGCGCCTCCGCCGATCAGCTCCGCGATCAACTGGAAGAACGGCTCGAAGCGGCCGATTACCCGGTCGCCGAGATCGAGGTCGAAACCTCCGAACACGCCGACGACAAGGTCGAAATCGTCGCGACGCTGGTGTCGACCTCGATCGAACCGAGGGAACTCGACATCGTCGTCGCCGACATGGAGAAACGCCCGGGCGTCGATTACGCGACCTGGGAAACCAGCACTAAGGATTGATTCACGTCGTCACTCAAATACGACCGAACGGGAACCCGTGCCGCACGCGGGAACGGAACGTTGCCATCCCGCATCCGTTGTTTCGCCAGGCAAGGGATGAGGCTCAACATGACGACGATGGATAACGGGCGGGGATTGAAGCGCGATCTGGTGCTGGCGGGCCTGCTGATCGCCGCCGGCGTGGCGATTTCGGGGCTTTCGCTGACGCAGGTCGATTCCAGCGGCCGACTGCAGCTCGCGCAGGCGACCCATCCGCTGCAATCGACGCCAGGCGCCGAGGCCAGGCCGACGGCGCCCGATGCGCCGCGCGATTCCACTGCGCGACCGCACGACGTTGCGCCGCAACCTGCGCGTCCCGATTCGGACGCCGTCGATGCCGGCGCCAAACCAGCCCTGCCGCCCGCCCCCGCGGAAAAGAAGGGCGAGCCGATCCAGCCGAAGGGTTGAGCTGAAGAAACGTGACGGTGGACTTCGATCCGGGCCGCGCTTGCGCGCGCCCGGATTTTGTTTTGCGCCGAGTTTGCGGCGACGGCGCGATTCCGGAGGGCGCGGTCTCATCCCGGGCACGGCGCACCTCTCCCGCCTGCGGGAGAGGTCGACGCGCGTAGCGCGGCGGGTGAGGGCACGCCTATCAACTCATGGCGGACTCACTGCCCGTGGCGCCCTCACCCCAACCCTCTCCCGCAAGCGGGAGAGGGGGCGCGCTGCGGTCGGGGAGGGGCGCGTGTAGTTGTGGTGAAGCCGAGGCGGTCTTGCCTTCAGCGCACCAGCACGTTGCGGAACTGCCACGGGTCCGAGGTGTCGATGTCCTCGGGGAACAGGCCGGGGCGGTCGGTCAGCGGGGTCCAGTCGGTGTAGTAGCCCTTGACGGGGCCGAGATACGGCATCTGCACTTCGAGGCAGCGCTTGTAGTCCATCTCGTCGGCCTCGACGATGCCGGCTTCCGGATTCTCCAGCGCCCACACCATGCCGGCCAGCACCGCCGACGACACCTGCATGCCGGTGGCGTTCTGATACGGGCAGATCTCGCGGGTCTCTTCGATCGACAGCTGCGAGCCGTACCAATAGGCGTTCTTGGCGTGGCCGTAGACCAGCACGCCGAGCTCGTCGATGCCGTCGACGATCTCGTTCTCGTCCAGGATGTGCCATTTGGGCTGCATCTTACCGGTGGCGCCGAACATTTCGTGCAGCGACAGCACCGCGTCGTTGGCCGGGTGATAGGCATAGTGGCAGGTCGGCCGGTACACCACGTTCTGGCCGTCGCGCACCGTGAAGTAATCGGCGATCGAGATCGACTCGTTGTGGGTGACCAGGAAGCCGTATTGCGCGCCCGGCGTCGGGCACCAGGTGCGGACGCGGGTGTTGGCGCCGGGCTGCAGCAGGTAGATCGCGGCGCCGCAGCCTTCGCTGTGGGTGCGGCCGTTGTCCGGCATCCAGGTCTCGTGGGTGCCCCAGCCGAGTTCGGCCGGCTGCAAGCCCTCGGAGACGAAGCCTTCGACCGACCAGGTGTTGACGAACACGTTCATCGGCTTCGGATTCTTGGCGCGCTGGGTGTCGCGCTCGGCGATATGGATGCCCTTGACACCGAGCTTGTGGGCGAGCTGCGCCCAGCCGTCGCGGCTCTTCGGTTCGTTGATCTCGGTGCCGGTGTCGCGGGCGATGTCGATCAGCGCCTGCTTGACGAACCACGACACCATGCCGGGGTTGGCGCCGCAGGTGGAGACCGCGGTGGTGGTGCCTTCGCCGGCCTTGGCCTTGGCGGCCAGCAGGGTCTCGCGCAGCGCGTAGTTGGAGCGCTTCTCTGGGCCCGCGCTCTTGTCGAAATAGAAGCCGAGCCAGGGCTCGATCACGGTGTCGATATATAGCGCGCCGATCTCCTGGCACATCGTCATGATGTCGACCGAGCAGGTATCGACCGACAGGTTGACGCAGAAGCCCTGGCCGCCGCCTTCGGTGAGCAGCGGAATCAGGAGCTCGCGGTAATTGTCGCGGGTGACGCCCTCGCTGATGAAGCGCACGCCGTGCTTCTTCGCCAGTTCGCCGTCCTCGTGCGGATCGATGATGACGAAGCGGTGCTTGTCGTACTCGAAGTGCCGCTCGATCAACGGCAGGGTGCCTTTGCCGATCGAGCCGAAGCCGATCATCACGATGGGGCCGGTGATCTTGGCGTGAATCTTCGAAGTGGACGACATCAGGGATGAACTCCGGACAGGGGTGGACGGGGCGAACCCGCTAGGGGCGGTCGGGACGGATCTGGAATACGACGGCGGGGTGAAAGTCGGATGTCACCCCGGCAGCAATCGGCTCAGTGCAGTCAGTTCGGTTCGGACACGCTGAGCACCGTCAGGGAGCGCCGCTCGCCCGACGGCGTTTCGAAGGTGATCGACTGCCCGACGGAGAGGCCGATAAGCGCCGCTCCGATCGGGGTCAATACCGAAATGCGGCCAGCCTCGACATCGGCGTCGGGCGGATACACCAGCGTGACCTGCTTCTCCTTGCCGGTGCTCTCGTCCCGGAAGGTCAGCTCGGAGTCCATGCAGACGATGCCCGGGAGCGGCTCGCCATCCGGCGTCACCGCGGCACGCGCCACCTCGCCGGCAAGAAAATCGGCCGTCGCCGGGTGGCGCTGCGCGGCCGCCTCGGCGAGCTGGCCGAGCCGTTCGGCGTCGCGGCTACGGAGGACGATCGGCGGGCGCTGGCAAACAACAGACTGGATCATGGCTTTCACGGCTCCTGTCACGCCGGACGCGCTGGGCGCGCCGGCATCTCGGGATGGTGGCAGAACGAAAGAGCGAAAGGGAGGGTCGACGACATCAAAGCCCGGATCGCGCATGCGCGCGTCCGGGTCACCTTCCTGCGTGAAGGCGACCGGCGCGCAGCGTCAAACGGTTGCGGGGCAATTTCGTCATGGTTCAGAAACTGGGGGCTCCCCGCCGCAAAGTCAACGGAGAGCCGATTGTTGTGAAAGTAGCAGGGTTTAGCTGCGGCGCTTGGCGGTGACTTCGATCTCGACCTTCATCTCGGGCTTGTACAGCCCGGCGACCACCAGCAGCGTCGCGGCGGGGCGGATGTCAGCGAGGTTCTCGCCGCAGACCGCGAACACCGCGTCGGCGTCGGCGGCGTCGGTGATGTAGTAGGTCGCGCGCACGATGTCGGCCATCTCGAAGCCGGCGTCGGCGAGCGCCTTGGCGATGGTCTTGAAGCAATTGCGGGTCTGCGCCGTGACGTCCTCGGGCAGCGTCATCGTCGCGTAGTCGAACCCGGTGGTGCCGGAGACGAACACGAAATCGCCGTCGACCACGGCGCGGCTGTAGCCGGCGGTCTTCTCGAACGGCGATCCGGTGGAAATCAGGCGGCGCGGCATCGGGTCATTCCTGGAACTGAAGGGGAGGGTGCGCAGCCCATGCCGCGTCTGGTTCTGCAAATCAAGGCCGAGCAAATCAAGGCCGAGCAAATCAGGGCCGAGACTGTCGCGGCCCTGACATACGATTGGGCTAGGCTACAGTTGTCTCGGCCCCACGGGTCCGACGCCGACGCCAAGCGTCGACGGCGATCTTGAGCACAAGCACGGTGAGGACCAGCACCGTGACGCGCGGTCGCTTGGCCGGATCGCGCGGTGCGAAGACGCGATGGGTCGGGCGTGGAAAACGCAGAAAACGCATCGGACTCTCCTTACGCGGCGCGACGAAGACGCGCCCGTTCGGCGCGCGCCGGCTTGGCGGCGGCACCGGTCGCGACGATCACGCCATTCGCGCCGTCGAGCGCGCCGTCCCGCAGCTCGAGGCCGAGCAGGCGGTCGCGCTCGAACGGCCCCGGCAGCGCCAGCAAGCCCATCTTATCAGACGTGAAGCCGAAACGCGCATAATACGGCGCGTCGCCGAGCAGGATCACCGCGCCATGGCCGCGCGCCGCGGCCTCCGCCAGCGCCGCGCGCATCAGCGCGCCGCCGACGCCGAATTCGCGGCACGACGAATCGACGGCGAGGGGGCCGAGCACGAGTGCGGCCCGGCCCCCTGCGTCGACGTGCCAAAGACGCACGGTGCCCACCAGCCGACCCTGACGGACCGCGGAGAAGGCCAAGCCTTCCGCGGGCGCGCGTCCATCACGCAAACGCTGGCAGGTGCGCGCATGTCGGCCTTCGCCGAAGCACGCATCCAACAGGCGCTCACGCGCAGCAATATCGGAGCTCTGTTCCGCACGGATCGCGAACGGAAGAGCTGCGACGTTCAGGGCAGTCAGGGTGGTCCGAGCGTTCGTCATGGCACGTCGATCCCCACGCGGTCCGGTGCGCACACCGGCAGCGTGTTGTCAGCAAAATTGCATGTGACAGGGAGAGGCCGGCAAGCCGGCCTCGATTCTTCTGCTCCCTCTCCCGCCTGCGGGAGAGGGCCGGGGTGAGGGCGAGTCGCTCTTTCCCCCACCCGGATCGCTTCGCGATCCGACCCTCGGGTCAAGCCCGAGGGCAGGCTCTCCCCCGCAAGCGGGGGAGGTGAACAACCTCAGATGTGGTAGGTCCGCAGCGGCGGGAAGCCGTTGAAGGCTACCGCCGAGTAGGTCGACGTGTAGGCGCCGGTGCCTTCGATCAGCAGCTTGTCGCCGATCTCGAGCGTCACCGGCAGCGGGTACGGCAACTTCTCGTACATCACGTCGGCCGAATCGCAGGTCGGGCCGGCGAGCACGCAGGGCGCCATCTCCGCGCCGTCATGGCGCGACTTGATCGCGTAGCGGATCGACTCGTCCATCGTCTCGGCGAGACCGCCGAACTTGCCGATGTCGAGATAGACCCAGCGCATCTCGTCCTCGTCGCTCTTCTTGGAGATCAGAACGACCTCGGTCTCGATGATGCCGGCGTTGCCGACCATGCCGCGGCCCGGCTCGATGATGGTCTCCGGGATCTGGTTGCCGAAGTGCTTGCGCAGCGCCCGGAAGATCGAACGCCCGTACTGCACCACGGCCGGCACTTCCTTCAGATACTTGGTCGGGAAGCCGCCACCCATGTTGACCATCGACAGGTTGATGCCGCGCTCGGCGCAGTCGCGGAACACGGTCGCGGCCATCGCCAGCGCACGGTCCCACGCCTTCACCTTGCGCTGCTGCGAGCCGACATGGAACGAGATTCCATAGGGCTCCAGGCCGAGGCGCTTGGCGGCGTCGAGCACGTCGACCGCCATCTCCGGATCGCAGCCGAACTTGCGCGACAGCGGCCACTCGGCGCCGGCGCAATCGTACAGGATGCGGCAGAACACCTTCGAACCCGGCGCCGAACGCGCGATCTTCTCCACCTCGGCGCTGCAGTCGACCGAGAACAGGCGAATGCCGAGCGCGAAGGCGCGCGCGATGTCGCGTTCCTTCTTGATGGTGTTGCCGAACGAGATGCGGTCCGGCGTCGCGCCGGCGGCCAGCGCCATCTGGATCTCCTGCACCGAGGCGCAGTCGAAGCACGAGCCGAGCGAGGCCAGCAGCGACAGCACTTCCGGCGCCGGGTTGGCCTTCACCGCGTAGAACACGCGGCTGTCCGGCAACGCCTTGGCGAAGCTGGCGAAGTTGTCGCGCACGACGTCGAGGTCGACGACCAGGCAGGGCTCGAGATCCTGACCTTCGTTGCGGCGGGCGCGGAGGAATTCCTGGATACGTTCGGTCATAGCACTCTCCCAAACGGCCCAGCGATGGGTACCGTTCAAAAACGACGTCCGATCCGAGCCTTCGACGTCGGCGCGCGATGGAGGCGCGACGAGCCAAAAAGCTCAGACAAACAGTGCTGCCGTGGATTGGAGGGGAGATGCTCCCGCCCGCACACCTGGCAATGAAGGACAAGCCTCTTCGGTATTCGCGCCGGCTGATGGAAAGCCGGCAGAGACCAAAAAAGCCCGATCCGTCGTTGCTTTAAGTCGCGTCCCCCGTTGAGAGCGGGGTGCGCCGGTTCGCCTCCGGCTGCCGATCACGGTTGCAAGAGAAGAAGTCACCTTCAACGGCATCTCTTGAGAGAGATGCTGGCCTCTGGCGAAATTCGCTTCGAGACCCTCGGCTTCTTCATCCCTTGGCGGCTGTCCGGCCTCTTGTCCGGATACCTACCGATCGACACACGACCACAGGCACGTGCGAAATTGGGCAAGACCGGAGATAGGTGTTTCAGTGCTGGTCCGCAAGATTTTTTTTGGCTTAACGGCGAATTTATCCGCCGCAGGCTCCGAGCGTTGCTGATGAGACACGCAAACGTCCACCAACATGAACAACTATTCAAGTTCACTAACGACGTCTGAAGATATGACGGCTGCAGCGTCGCGCGACTAGTTCGAGAAATCCCTGCGGGGCAGGCTCTGAACGGCTGTCGTCGGTTTTGAGACGAACGCTGCGCCGGATCCCGGCGTGCCGTGCGATCGAATGTGACGAAACTCCGACGCGCGCGAAGCGCCGCGCTCAGGCGCGCTTGAAGAACGGCTCGATGCGCTGCGCGTTGCGGACGAAGGCGATCATCACCGCGACGCCGAGCACGAACAGCACCGCCTGCAGGATATGCGAGGAGGTCTCGTCGAGACCGAACAGGATCGCCAGCGCCCAGCCGCCCGCGAAGGCGGCGCCGAACACCTCGGCGCCGATCAGGATCGCGGCGCTGATGACGGTGACGACGCTCGGCCAGACGATCCGGCGGGTCGCGTTCGGGTTCGGAAGCTTGCTCATCGTTCGGGGTCCTGTTGGGCGGCGCAATCTCTCTGAAAAAGCCAGCCGCGGCAAGCTAAAGCCGATGATCCTTCAAAGTGTCAGCACTGCGGCGCTGCGCGGGGTGAATAATCCGTGACCGGGCGGCGGTCGGGGCGCAAAAAAGCCCCACCCGGTGCTATATGTTCGCAATTCGCGACGCCCAACGCAGGAATTCTAGATGTCTGAAAGCTCCGGACCGATTGCCGCGCCCACGGGCAATCCGCTGTTGCAGGCCTGGACCACGCCGTTCGAAACCCCGCCCTTCACCGAGATCGTGCCCGAGCATTTCCTGCCGGCGTTCGAGCGGGCGTTCACCGACCATGCCGCCGAGATCGCCGCGATCGCCAACGATCCGACCGAGCCGGACTTCGCCAACACCATCACGGCGCTGGAGCGCTCCGGCAAGCTGCTCAACCGGGTCGCCGCGGTGTTCTACGACCTGGTCTCGGCGCACTCCAATCCGGCGCTGCTGGAGATCGACAAGGACGTGTCGCTGCGGATGGCGCGACACTGGAATCCGATCATGATGAACGCCGTGCTGTTCGGCCGCATCGCGGCGCTGCACGACAAGCGCGCCGAGCTGAAGCTGACCTCGGAAGAGCGTCGCCTGCTGGAGCGCACCTACACCCGCTTCCACCGCTCCGGCGCCGGCCTCGACGAGGCCGCGAAGGCGCGGATGGCCGAGATCAACGAGCGGCTGGCGCAGCTCGGCACCAACTTCAGCCACCATCTGCTCGGCGACGAGCAGGACTGGTTCATGGAGATCGGCGAGGGCGATACCGAGGGGCTGCCGGACAGCTTCGTCGCCGCCGCGCGCGCTGCGGCGGACGAGCGTGGCCTGCCCGGCAAGGCGGTGGTGACGCTGTCGCGCTCCTCGGTCGAGCCGTTCCTGAAGATGTCCGGCCGCCGCGATCTGCGCGAGAAGGTCTACCGCGCCTTCATCGCCCGCGGCGACAACGGCAACGCCAACGACAACAACGCGCTGATCGGCGAGATCCTCGGCCTGCGCGAGGAGAGCGCCAAGCTGCTCGGCTATCCGACCTTCGCGGCCTACCGGCTGGAGGATTCGATGGCCAAGACGCCGGAAGCGGTGCGCGGCCTGCTGGAGCGGGTGTGGAAGCCGGCGCGCGCCCGCGCGATGGCCGACCGCGACGCGCTGCAGGAGCTGGTCACGGAGGAGGGCGGCAATTTCGAGCTGGCGCCGTGGGACTGGCGCTTCTACGCCGAGAAGCTGCGCCAGCGCCGCGCCAATTTCGACGACGCCGCGATCAAGCCGTATCTGTCGCTCGACAACATGATCGTCGCGGCCTTCGACACCGCGACCCGGCTGTTCGGCGTCACGTTCGCCGAGCGCAAGGACGTGCCGGTGTGGCACCCGGACGTCCGGGTCTGGGAAGTGAAGGATGCCGACGGCAGCCATCGCGGGCTGTTCTACGGCGATTACTATGCCCGGCCGTCGAAGCGCTCCGGCGCCTGGATGACGTCGCTGCGCGACCAGCAGAAGCTCGACGGCGCGGTGGCGCCGCTGATCATCAATGTCTGCAATTTTTCGAAGGGCGCCGACGGCGAACCGTCGCTGCTGTCGCCCGACGACGCCCGCACGCTGTTCCACGAATTCGGCCACGGCCTGCACGGCATGATGTCGGACGTGACCTATCCGTCGCTGTCCGGCACCAGCGTGTTCACCGATTTCGTCGAACTGCCCTCGCAGCTCTACGAGCACTGGCAGGAGCGGCCCGAGGTGCTGCGGCGTTTCGCCCGGCACTACCAGACCGGCGAGCCGCTGCCCGACGATCTGCTGCAGCGCTTCATCGCCGCGCGCAAATTCAACCAGGGCTTCGCCACGGTGGAATTCGTGTCCTCGGCGCTGCTCGACCTCGAATTCCACACCCAGCCGGCCGCGAGCGTCGGCGATATCCGCGATTTCGAGCGCCGCGAGCTCGACAAGATCGGCATGCCGGACGAGATCGCGCTGCGCCACCGGCCGACCCAGTTCGGCCACATCTTCTCCGGCGATCACTACGCCTCGGGCTATTACAGCTACATGTGGTCCGAAGTGATGGACGCCGACGCCTTCGGCGCCTTCGAGGAGGCCGGCGACATCTTCGACCCCAAGGTGGCGAAGCGGCTGCGCGACGACATCTACGCCTCGGGCGGCTCACGCGATCCGGAGGAGGCCTATATCGCCTTCCGCGGCCGTGCGCCGGAGCCCGACGCGCTGCTGCGCCGGCGCGGCCTGCTCGAAACCCCGGAGGCGGCGTAGCGCCATGCTCGGCTTGCTTCGCCTAGCCGTCATTCGAACCGCGCTCGCGGCCGCGCTGACGCTGTCGGCAGGCGTCGCCGCGGCCCACGCCCATCCGCACGTCTGGATCACCGCGACCAGCGAGCTGGTCTACGGGCCCGACGGCGCGCTGACCGGCGTGCGCCATTCCTGGGCGTTCGACGACATGTTCTCGACCTACGCGCTGCAGGGGATCGAGACCAAGCAGAAGGGCGTCTACACCCGCGAGGAGCTGGCGCCGCTGGCCCAGACCAATGTCGAGTCGCTGAAGGAGTTCGCGTTCTTCACCTTCGCCAAGGCCGAGGGCAAGAAGCAGAAGTTCAACGATCCGGTCGACTACTATCTCGACCACAACAACGGCGTGCTGACGCTGCACTTCTTCCTGCCGCTGAAGGCGCCGGTGAAGAGCCGGGAGCTCGCGGTCGAAGTGTTCGATCCGAGCTACTTCATCGACTTCACCTTCGCCGACAAGGACCCGGTCAAGCTCGCCGGCGCGCCGGCCGGCTGCGCGTTCAAATTCGAGCGGCCCAATGACGGCACGGCGACCGCGCAGCGGATGTCGGAAGACAATTTTCTGAGCGGCGACAACTCCAACTACGGCGCGATGTTCGCCAACAAGATCGAGGTCAAGTGCCCGTGATGCCGTTGCGCGCGATGAAGTCTCGCACATGCCTGGCGTTCGGCCTGCTCGCCGTCGCCGCACTGCTCACACTGGGTGACGCCACGCTGCACAGCGCGCTGGCGCAGAATCCGTTCGGCGCGCCGAAGGCCGCCGCCGAGCCGCAGGCCGGCGGGATCATCGGCTGGCTGCTGGCGCAGCAATCGGCGTTCTATCGGCAGATGTCGGCGACGATTCGCGCCGCCAAGGCGGACGGCAGCGCGGTCTGGACGCTGCTCGGCATTTCGTTCGCCTACGGCATCTTCCATGCCGCCGGCCCCGGCCACGGCAAGGCGGTGATCTCGTCCTACATGATCGCCAATGAAGAGACCGCGCGGCGCGGCATCGTGCTGTCGTTCGTCTCGGCGCTGATGCAGGCGCTGGTCGCGGTGCTGATCGTCGGGATCTGCGCCTGGCTGCTCAACGCCACGGCGAAGACGATGTGCAGCGCCGAACGGGCGATCGAGATCGGCAGCTACGCCCTGATCGCCCTGTTCGGCGCGCGGCTGGTGTGGAGCAAGGGCGGCGGGTTCTTTCGCGCGCTGCAGGGCAGCATGCGCAAGCCGGGCCTGGCGCTGGCCGGCGTCCCGGCAATGGCCCCCGCCGGCGCGGCGTCCCATGATCACGATCACGCGCACGGCCACAGCCATTCGCATCCGCTGCAGGCCCATGCCGGCCACGACCATCACGATCACGGCCATAGTCATGGCCACGATCATGCTCACGCGCACGATCATCATGGTCATGATCACGCCCATGACCATGCGCATGCCCACGACGAATCCTGCGACCATTGCGGCCATTCGCATGGTCCGACGCCCGCGGAACTCGCCGGCCCGGGCGGCTGGCAGCGCGGCCTCGGTGCGGTGCTGACGGTCGGCATCCGGCCGTGCTCGGGCGCGATCCTGGTGCTGGTGTTCGCGCTGGCGCAGGGCATGTTCTGGGCCGGGATCGCCGCGACCTTCGTGATGGGGCTCGGCACCGCCATCACCGTGGCGACCATCGCCACGATCGCGGTATCCGCCAAAGGCGTGGCGCGGCGGCTTGCCGCGGGTCACGCCGGCGCCGGAGCGCTGGTCATGCGTGGCGTCGAATTCGGCGCAGCCGGGCTGGTGCTGCTGTTCGGCATCGGGCTTCTACTAGGTTACGTTGCAGCCGAGCGCGTGACCTGTCTTTAACCAGCGCGCTGCAATTTCGGGCAATGCGCGACTGCAGCAAAACCGGATCGGTTGTCGTTCGTAGATCGCTTCATACGTATGGGTTTCATACGTATGGTGTGAGGCGCCCCGGCGCGGCGTTCGGCCGCCGCGCGGTCATCGCGTCGTCTTGACAACAATAGGCCAAAGCGCGAAGCCAATCAGCATCATGACGGTGATTGTCCCCATTCACGGCCCTGCACCCGCTCTGGCACCTGCGCCCGAGCGCGTCGGCGTATTGCTGGTCAATCTCGGCACCCCCGACAGCTGCGACACCAAGGGCGTGCGGGTCTATTTGCGCGAGTTCCTGTCGGACCCGCGGGTGATCGAGAATCAGGGGATCTTCTGGAAGCTGGCGCTGAACGGCATCATCCTGAACACCCGTCCGGCCCGCAAGGCCAAGGACTACCAGAAGATCTGGAACCAGGAGAAGAACGAGTCGCCGCTGAAGACCATCACCCGCGCGCAGGCCGAGAAGCTCGCCGCGTCGCTGAGCGATCGCAGCCACCTGGTGGTGGACTGGGCGATGCGTTACGGCAACCCGTCGATGCGCGACCGGATCGAGGCGCTGGTGGCGCAAGGCTGCTCGCGGCTGCTGGTGGTGCCCCTCTATCCACAATATTCGGCGGCGACCTCGGCCACCGTGTGCGACCAGGCGTTTCGCGTGCTGCGCGAATTGCGCGCCCAGCCGACGCTGCGGGTGACACCGCCTTACTACCGCGACGACGCCTATATCGACGCGCTGGCGAATTCGATCCATGCGCATCTGGCGACGCTGCCGTTCAAGCCGGAGATGATCGTCGCCTCTTTTCACGGCATGCCGCAGGCCTATATCGAGAAGGGCGATCCGTATCAGTCGCAATGCGTCGCCACCGTCGATGCGCTGCGCGAGCGGATGGGGCTGGACGACAAGAAGCTGCTGCTGACGTTCCAGTCGCGGTTCGGCTTCGACCAGTGGCTGCAGCCCTACACCGACAAGACCATCGAGAAGCTCGCCAAGGACGGCGTGCGCAAGCTCGCCGTGGTGATGCCCGGCTTCGCCGCGGACTGCCTCGAGACGCTGGAAGAAATCGCGCAGGAGAATGCCGAGATCTTCATGCACAATGGCGGCGAGGAGTTCTCCGCGATCCCCTGCCTCAACGACAGCGCCGACGGCATCGCGGTGATCCGGCAACTGGTGATGCGCGAACTGGAAGGTTGGCTGTAGGCGGCGGGATTTGCCGCCGGCCGTCGACGGTTGCATCCGCGGCATCCCAACGCCGCACACCCCGGCGATCAGGCTCGCTTTCCCCGCGCTCGAACCTTACATCACAATCAAGCGACCCATGACCGGTTGCGCCGGCCCGGCGTCCGCATGGCCATGGCCGCTTGGGCGGCCCGATGCGGACCCAAGCCGCCGGAGGAGACATTGCATGTTCGACCTGTCTGGCTTCGATATCTTTTCCATCGTGCTCGTGCTGCTGGTGATCCTGACGCTGTTCGCCGGGGTCAAGACCGTGCCGCAGGGCTACAACTGGACGATCGAGCGGTTCGGCAAGTTCACCCGCACGCTGTCGCCGGGGCTCAATCTGATCATCCCGTATTTCGACCGCGTCGGCCGCAAGATGAACGTGATGGAGCAGGTGATCGACATCCCGCAGCAGGAAGTCATCACCAAGGACAACGCCACCGTCACGGTCGACGGCGTCGCCTTCTTCCAGGTGTTCGACGCCGCCAAGGCGAGCTACGAGGTCTCCAATCTCGATCAGGGGATCATCGTGCTGACCATGACCAACATCCGCTCGGTGATGGGCTCGATGGATCTCGACCAGGTACTGTCGCATCGCGACGAGATCAACGAGCGGCTGCTGCGCGTGGTCGACGCCGCGGTGTCGCCGTGGGGCATCAAGGTCAACCGCATCGAGATCAAGGACATCGTGCCGCCGGCCGATCTGGTCGAGGCGATGGGCCGCCAGATGAAGGCCGAGCGCGTCAAGCGCGCCGACATCCTGCAGGCCGAGGGCGCGCGGCAGTCGGAAATTCTCCGTGCAGAAGGTGCAAAACAGGGCCAGATCCTGCAGGCGGAAGGCCGCCGCGAGGCGGCGTTCCGCGACGCCGAGGCGCGTGAGCGCTCCGCCGAGGCCGAAGCGCGCGCCACCCAGATGGTTTCGGACGCGATTTCCAAGGGCGACGTCGCGGCGCTGAACTACTTCATCGCCGACAAATACATCAAGGCGTTCGGCCAGCTCGCCGAATCGCCGAACCAGAAGGTGATCATGCTGCCGGTCGAGGCGATGAGCATGCTCGGCTCGCTCGCCGGCATCGGCGAGATCGCCAAGGCGACGTTCGGCGAGGCCGCGACCTCGCAGGCCGCCGCCCGCCGCGGCTCGGTGCCGCCGGCCGGGCCGACGAAGTCGTCCTAACGCCCGTAACAACGCCCGTGAGGTGAGTACGGTCTCTCCACCCGTCATGGCCGGGACGAGCCCGGCCATGACGGGGATGGACGGGCGAACGACGCGGCACGATAACGGGCGAGAAAGGCCGATGCTTTCGGCGAGACTCTGAGGTGCAGCCATGGCTGAATTGTTTGTCGCGCTCGGCTCCTGGAACTGGCTGATCGTCGGCTTCGTGCTGATGGCGCTGGAGCTGCTCGCGCCCGGGATCTTCCTGTTCTGGCTAGGCGTCGCCGCGCTCCTGACCGGCGTCGCGACCTTCGCGCTGGCTTCGGTGCTGGCGCTGTCATGGCAGGCGCAGGCGCTGCTGTTCGCCGCGCTGGCGGTCGCCGCGGTGCCGCTGTGGCGGCGGATGGCGCGCGGCGGCGCCGCCGAGTCCAGCACGACCAATCCGTTTCTCAACCGCCGCTCCGACGCGCTGGTCGGTCGCGTCTTCACCCTGGAAAAACCGATCGAGGGCGGCGTCGGCACGGTGCGGATCGACGACACCTTCTGGCGCGTCACCGGCCCCGACGCGCCGGCCGGCAGCAGGGTCAAAATCGTCCACGCCGACGGGGTGAATCTGACGGTGGCGGGGGTGTGAGCGCCCTTAGCGCTGCCACACCCGCCCCGTCATCCTGAGGCGCGCGATCCGGCGCGCGTGAGCGTGACGGATCAAGCCTCGAAGGATGAGCCGCAAGCGCGTGTCGCCGCATCCTTCGAGGCTCGCCGAAGACGGCGAGCACCTCAGGATGACGATTCGGAGCAATTAGCGATTCAAGAAAGGACGGGGTGGCGACCTCGGGCGCTGCAACGCGCACGCCGTCATCCTGAGGCGCCGCCGCGTCGCGGCGGCCTCGAAGGATGGGTTCGGGGTCTTGCCTACGCCACGCCCGCCCGCAGCAGGTCGTGCAGATGCACGATGCCGACCGGCTTGTTGCCTTCGGTCACCAGGAGCGCGGTGATCTTCGAGGAGTTCAGCAATTCCAGCGTCTCGCCGGCGAGCAGGCCGGGGCTGATCGTCTTCGGCCGCTTGGTCATCACCTCGTCGACGGTCGCGGTCATCAGATCGGGGCGCATGTGGCGGCGCAGATCGCCGTCGGTGACGATGCCGGCGACGGCGCCGCTGGCGTCGACGATGCCGACGCAGCCGAAGCCCTTGGCCGACATCTCGACCAGTGCATCCGACATCTTGGTGCCGAGCGGCTTCAGCGGCACGGCGTCACCGGTGTGCATCAGGTCGCGGGCGTATTTCAGCATCGCGCCGAGTTTGCCGCCGGGATGCAGCACGCTGAAATCGGTCGAGGTGAAGCCGCGGCTCTCCAGCAGCGCGATCGCGATCGCGTCGCCGAGCGCCAGCATCATCAGCGACGAGGTGGTCGGCGCCAGATTGTGCGGGCAGGCCTCGCGCGCCTTCGGCAGCGTCAGCGAGATATCCGCGGCCTTGGCCAGCGTCGAGCCCGAGTCGGAGGTCATCGCGATCAGCGCGATCCTGAACCGCTTGGCGTAAGAGATCAGGTTCTTCATTTCCGGCTGCTCGCCGGACCACGACATCGCGAGAATAATGTCGTCGGCGGTGATCATGCCGAGATCACCGTGGCTGGCTTCGGAGGCGTGGACGAAGAACGCCGGCGTGCCGGTCGAGGCGAAGGTCGCGGCGATCTTGCGGCCGATATGTCCGGATTTGCCGAGCCCGGTGATGATCAGCCGGCCCTTGGCGTTGCGGATGGTCTCGATCGCCGCCGCGAAGGCGCTGCCGAGGTCGGATCGCAGCGCTGCGGCGAGCGCGGTGACGCCGTCGGCTTCGGCCTCCAGCGTGCGCAGGGCCGAGGGGATCGCGGCGGCTGAATCTGTCATCGCGGGTTTTGTCGTACGGGGTTTTGAAAGCGCCATGCAGGGTCCCGAAGCGTGGGCCGAGGTGTGGCCGGGGGGCCCTTCCTAGCATGCCGCCACCCGGGATGCGACGCGCGGAGCCGCGGTCCGGAGCCTTTCTCAACCGATCCTTCGCCGCGGTCTCAACCCCTCCTTAACCATAAACGTTTTTACTCCATTAACGATGATCAACGCCGCCCGCCCTCGCGGCGCTTGGTCGTTGAGCGCAAAATATTGATGTTGTTGAGGTTTTGTGAACGCGACCGCGGCGCCAGCAACCGGCCGTCTCCGCCTTGCAGGTTTGCTGCGGGCTGCCGTGGCGTGCCTGATGGCCGGCGCGGCCGGGCACGCCGAGGCGCAGAGCCTGACCCGCGACCTGTTCCGGCCGGAGCGCGGCGCCTTCGTCGCGCCGCAGGACCTGCCGCTGCAACGCACGCCGCGGCTGGCCGCCGCGCCCGATCCCTATGCGACCGACAATGATCCGCGCAGAGACAGAACCACGCCGCCGCGGCTCGGATCGCCGAATTTCGGGCTGCAGCCCAGCCTGGGCAGCGCCGGCACCGGCTATGACGCGCTCGGCCGCAAACGCCAGAAGCCGAAGATCTTTCCCGGCGCGCCGCAGCCCAAGGCGGTCGGCCCCGGCTCAAAGCCGGTGATCGCCGCCCCGCCGCCGGCCCGTCCGCTGCCGCCGTCGCAGAATGCCGCCAAGCCGCCGGTTCCGGCCGCCTTCACCGGAACGCTGCCCGGCCAGCCGACCCGGCGCCGGCTCAAGCCCGACCTCGATCCGTTCGGCTCGGTCGGCGATTACGCCGGCAGCTTTCTGTTCAAGGGCGCGATCGAACTGAACGGCGGCTACGATACCAATCCGGCCCGCATCACCACGCCGCGCGCCTCCGGCTTCTACAAGATCTCGCCCGAATTGATGGTGACCTCGGACTGGGAGCGCCACGCGCTGGTTGCCGATCTGCGCGGCTCCTTCACCGGCTATGGCCACGACTTCATCAATCCGGCCGGCGCCGTGTCGTCGGCGCCGCGCAATCTCGACCGCCCCGATTTCAACGGCCACGTCGACGGCCGGATCGACGTCACCCGCGATACCAGGCTGCTCGGGCAGGGCCGGCTGATCGTCGGCACCGACAATCCCGGCAGCCCGAACGTGGAGGTCGGGCTGCAGAAATATCCGATCTATACCCAGACCGGCGTGTCCGGCGGCATCGACCAGAACTTCAACCGGCTTCAGGTCACGGCGATCGGCAGCGCGGATCGTCGCGCCTTCCAGAAGTCGGTGTTCACCGACGGCAGCACCGACACCAACAACGACCGCAACTACAATCAATATGCCGGCACCGGCCGCGTCAGCTACGAGATTCTGCCGGGGCTGAAACCGTTCGTCGAAGGCCAGGCCGATACGCGCACGCACGACACCGTCACCGATCGCTACGGCTATCGGCGCGACAGCAATGGCGGCTACGTCAAGGGCGGCACCAGCTTCGAACTGACGCGGCTATTGACCGGCGAAGCTTCGATCGGCTGGGCATCGCGCACCTACAGCGATCCGCGGCTGCTGAAGCTCGACGGCCTGCTCACCAGCGCCTCGCTGATCTGGACGATGACGCCCCTGACGACGGTCAAATTCATCGCCGACACCAGCATCGACGAATCGCCGCTGTCCGGCGTGTCCGGCGTGCTGACGCGGACCTACACGGCCGAGGTCGACCACGATTTCCGCCGCTGGCTGACCGCGATCGGCAAGTTCACCTACGCGACCTACGATTACCAGGGCTCGGGCCGCAGCGACCGCTTCACCTCGCTCGAGGGCAATCTGGTCTACAAGCTGAATCGCTCGCTTTGGGTCAAAGGCACGCTGCGCCGCGACCAGCTCGATTCCAATATCGTCGGCGGCAGCTACAATGCCACCGTCGTGATGCTCGGCGTGCGGCTGCAGAACTGAGCGCGCATGGCCGGCCGTGGTTCAGTACGGCCGGCGATGTCGTTCGGCCTTGATGCGGCGGAAGCGCACGCCCGTGCCGTCGGGCAGGCGGGTCGCGGTGTAGCCGGCCTCGAGGCAGGCTTCACGTTGCGGCATCTTCTCCTCGGGCGCCCGGGTCGAGTCCCACCACGACGCGCGCTGCGCCGCGCGCGGGAGCGCGAAACCAATCAATTCCTCGATCTGCTCGTTGCTCAGCACCAGTTCCGTCGCGGTCTGGCTTTTCAGATAGTCCCGGAGCTGTTCAAATTTGCTCACGTATTGCAGATCCCTTGTCGGAGCGGAACCCTGTCGCCTGGAGCGTTCTGGTTCCGCAGGTCATTTCGCGGTCGTTGTGGACGCTCACTGGTGAAATCGGGCGTTAACCGCAGGTTACGTCATGATCGCAACTTAAGCGCTCCGCAAGCTTTGGTTGGCTAATTTTCAGCATGCGCGGCAGTGGGCTTTTCGAACGGATCAGGCAGGAAATCGGGCGGCGGCGGCGGATGTCGCCACGCCTGCTGATCTTCTCGTCGGTCATCACGGTGCTTGGATTTTCGGCGGTCTGCGGCAGCATCATGCTGGAGATGCGGCGCAACGCCCAGGAGCTGGCGCGTCAGACTCAGGAAAATCTCGCCTCCACGATCAGCGCCGACATCAATCGCACCGTCGAGCTCTACGACCTCTCGCTGCGTTCCGCGGTCAACAGCCTGGCGCTACCGCAGCTTTCGCAGGTCGACGACACCATCCGCCGCCTGATCCTGTTCGATCACGCGGCGACGGCGCAGCATTTCGGTGCGATCCAGGTTTTCGACGCGCAGGGAAACCTGGCGATCGATTCCGCGTCGCGGACCCCGGACAAGATCAATCGCGCCGCAGAGCCGTATTTCACCGTGCAGCGGGATCAGCCGGATCACGGCCTGTATATCAGCGGGCCGATGCAGCATCGTGGCGCCTATTCGATCGTGCTGAGCCGGCGCGTCTCTGGGCCGGACGGGCAATTTCTCGGCATCGTCGCGGGCTCGATCCGCTTCAGCTATTTCCAGGAGCTGTTCAGCCGGCTGCGGCTCGCACCGCACGACGTGATCGCGGTGATCGTGTCGGACGGCAGCCTGATCATGCGAACACCGTTCAGTCCAGAACTGCTCGGCTCCAATGTGATGGCGAACATCGGCATGAGCAACATCCTGAGCCAGCGGCGCGGCTGGTTCAGTGGGCACGGCAAGCTCGACAAGATTTCCCGGATCTACGTGTGGGCGGACAGCACCCGGCCGCTCGTGGTGCTGGTCGGCAAATCCTGGGACGACGTCTTCAAGATGTGGCGCGAGGAGGCGATCCGGATCGGCGCCATCCTGCTCGGGCTCGCGATCATTGTCGCCGGCTTCACCGTCTTCTTCATCCGCGAGATCGACCGTCGCGCCGCGGCCGAACGGCGGCTGGAGGAACTGGCCACCACCGACGCGCTGACCGGGCTGACCAACCGTCGCAAGTTCGACGTCACGATCGATCGCGAATGGCGCCGCGCGCTGCGGTCGCAGACGCCGATCGCCCTGATGATCATCGACGCCGATCATTTCAAGGCGTTCAACGACAGCTATGGTCACCAGGCCGGCGACCAGGTGCTGGTCGGCATCGCGCTGTGCATCGGCGACTCCGTGCAGCGCGCCGGCGATTGCGCGGCGCGGTTCGGCGGCGAGGAATTCGCCGTGCTGCTGCCGGGGATGAATGCAACGGCGGCGCTGGAGATGGCGGAAACGATCCGGCAGAAGGTCGAACTCTGGTCGGATGGTCAGGCTGGCGTCACCGTCAGTGTCGGCGTCGCCAGCATGATGCCCGGTCCGGCGCAGCACTGGTCGGTGCTGTTCGAGGCCGCCGACAAGGCGCTCTACGCGGCCAAGGATCTCGGCCGAAACCGCTCCGTGGTCGCGGCGAACCGCAGCGACCTCACGCTGGTCGCCTGACCGGCGCGATCACGTCCCGAGATAGCGCTGCATGTCGGCGACGAGGCCGTCGCGCAGATCGTCGCGCCGCATCGCGAAGGCGATGTTGGCGCGCAGGAAGCCGGCCTTCGAGCCGCAATCGTGGCGCTCGCCCTCGAATTCGACGCCGTAGAATGTCTGCGTCTTCGACAGCCCGATCATCGCGTCGGTGAGCTGGATCTCGCCGCCGGCGCCGCGCTCCTGGGTGGCGAGGATCTTGAAGATCTCCGGCTGCAGGATGTAGCGGCCGGTGATCGACAGGTTGGACGGCGCGGTGCCCTTGGTCGGCTTCTCCACCATGCCGTCGACCTCGAAGATCTTGCCGTCGCGCTTGCCGACGCCGCAGATGCCGTATTGGTGGGTCATGTCGGCCGGCACTTCCTCGACCGCGATGACGTTGGCCTTGTCGCCCAGCTTTTCCGCGGCCTGAATCATCTGCTTGAGGCAGCCCGGCGAGTTCAGCACCAGCTCGTCCGGCAGCACCACCGCGAACGGTTCGTTGCCGACGATGTCGCGGGCGCACCACACCGCGTGGCCGAGACCGTGCGGCGCCTGCTGGCGGGTGAAACTCATCGCGCCGGCTTCCGGCTGGTCGCGCGCCAACAGCTCCATTTCCACGGTCTTGTTGCGGCCCTTCAGCGTCATGTCCAGTTCGAACTGGCGGTCGAAATGGTCCTCGATCATGCCCTTGTTGCGGCCGGTGACGAAGATGAAATGCTCGATGCCGGCTTCCTTGGCCTCGTCGACGACGTACTGGATCAGCGGCTTGTCGACGATCGTCAGCATCTCCTTCGGCATCGCCTTGGTGGCGGGAAGGACGCGGGTGCCGAGGCCGGCGACCGGGAAGACGGCTTTGCGGATTTTCATGGAACGCGATCTTTCAAAAATGTGCTGGCGGGAGCCTGCGGCGGGCCGGCGGGTGTTGCAGCTTGCAACCAAGGCGGATGTGTGGAGTTCCGCAACCTTCGATCGAAAGTCGTGATCAGTGAGGCGGCCTCGCGGCGAGAGGTGTCTTCAGAACAGTGGCGTGCCGGGCACGAAGGCGTCGAACGCCGCCCAGAATTGCTGGCGGTAGCGATCCTGCTCCTGCAGGATCTCGTGCTTGGCGCCGGCGATCACCAGATGCGAGCCCGCGCGCAGATGATAGGCGAACTCCTCGATCGCGGCAGTCGAGACGATGGTATCATGGCTGGCGGCGAGCATCAGGATCGGCTGCCGGATCCGCGACGGATAGTCCGCCGCGCGGAAGCCGTGCATGGTGCGGAACGCGGTATCCGCCCAGGCGATGGTCGGCGAGCCGAGGCCGAGCGTCGGGTCCTCGGCGATGATCGCGGCATTGCGGGCGTAGCGCACCGGGTCGGAGGTCAAAGGGTTGCCGGCGAACGGCTCGGTGTTGGCGAGCACGTCGTTGCCGCCGGGCACGTAGCGGCCGCCCTGGCCGGCGAGCCGCATCGCCCGCAGCAGCAGCCGCACCGGCAGCGAGGTGGCGCGGCCCGGCAGGTCGATCATCGGCGCCGACAGCACCATGCGGTCGAACCAGCGCTTGCCGGAATAGGCGATCCGCAGCATCACCGCGCCGCCCATCGAATGCGCCAGCGCGAAATGCGGCGGCGGACAGTCCGGCAGCACCACCTCGCGCACGAAGGTCTCGACGTCGATCTCGAAGTCCGAGAAGTTGCGGACATAGCCCTTGCGGAAATCCTTCAGCCGCCGCGCCGAATGGCCCTGGCCGCGCCAGTCGATCATCGCCACCGCGAAGCCGCGGTCCTGCAGGTCGCGCACCGTCTCGAAATACTTCTCGATCTGCTCGGTGCGGCCGGTGAAGACGCACACCGTGCCCTTGCGCCCGGCCGGCGGCGGCCATCGCGCGAACCGCAGCTCGGCGCCGTCGGGGGTCTTGATGGTGCCGGAGACGGCGCCCTCGGGAACCGGATTGGCGGGAATCGAGACGAGCGTCATGCACCGGGTCCGGTCGGTCTAAAAGGCTGAAGGGAAAGTAGAAAAAACGATGGCCGCGAACACTGCCCGGACCTCTTGAACGCCGGATCGACCCTCCCATATCATTTTCGTGCAGGCCACACCAAGGGGTCAGGAAACCGGCTCCGGCTGCACACAATGCCCGGCCCGATGGCGGGCGGGTGTCGCAACAGTCGCTTCTAGGAGGACTACACCATGCGTACTTTCGATCTCACCCCGTTCTATCGCTCCACTGTCGGCTTCGACCGCCTGTTCAATCTGCTGGACCAGACCTCCGCCGAGGCGGCCCCCGGCTATCCGCCCTATAATATCGAGCGGACCGGCGAGAATGCCTATCGGATCAGCGTCGCGGTCTCCGGCTTCTCCCCGGCCGAACTGTCGATCGTGACCAAGGAAAACCAGCTCACGATCAAGGGCGAGAAGACCGCCAACGAGAACGGCGGCAAGTCCGAGGTGCTGTATCGCGGCATCGCCGCGCGCGCCTTCGAACGGGCATTCCAGCTCGCCGACTACGTCACGGTGAAGACCGCCAGCCTCGAGAACGGCCTGCTCCACGTCGATCTCGTGCGCGAGATTCCCGAGGCGAAGAAGCCGCGCAGCATCCCGATCAGCACCACCGCGGTCTCCGCGCCGCAGGTGGTCGACCACGCCGGCGACAAGGCGGCGGCGTAAGCGCGCAGCAACTCTCGCCATCCGCATCGTCGAACGCCCCGGGAAACCGGGGCGTTTTGTTTTGGAAGCGCTGAAAGTCCTGAACTTCGGAGCGTCGGTGGTTCCGGCGGGCCCGTCCCCCCGCCGTCATTGCGAGCGAAGCGAAGCAATCCAGAAGCCTCGCCACGCGGCGTGGATTGCTTCGTCGCTTCGCTCCTCGCAATGACGGACCTTTTCGGGAGCGCGCACGGGTCTCGACCGTGAGTAGATGCGCTGTGCTTATTCCAACCCCTGCACCGGCGGCATGGCTTCGGTCGGCTGGATCGTCGGCGTTGACGGCTTGGCCTCGGTCGGCGCCGGCGATCCGGGAGCGGGCGAGGCGGCCGACTTGTTCTCGGCCTTGGCTGTCTCCTGCTTCGGCGCCGCATCGGTCGCCGGCTTCGAGGCATCCTTCACCGGCGCGACCGTGGTCGCGGCCTTGGCGGCCATGGTCGGCGAGGGACCTTTGGTCGATTGCTGCGGCGACGGACGCGGCAGCGGCGTCGCCGGGGTGCGGCTGGCCAATTGCGGGACCGGCTTGGCCGGCCGTGGTGCGCGGCTGTCGGGCAGCGGCGGCAGGCCCTGCACCGGGCCGTAGCCGGCGACGGTCTCGTCCTCCATCGCAGCGCCCATCCGCCACGCCGGCATGAACCGCACCAGCCGGCCGCTGCGGCCGTCGATCACCAGGCGGCCATCGTCGCCGTCCGGATTGATGGCGGCCAGCGTGTAGAACATCCCGCGCTGCCGCGGCAGGCCCAGCGGGGCGAACCCCTGGTCGCGGGCGATCGCGACGATCGCGCGCGGCGGCAGCAAGTCCGGCGCAAAGCTCGCCTCGGGCACGTAGCGGCCTTCGGGCAGGTAGCGCCGAATCCGTGGCGGCGGCGGGAGCGCCGCATAGGGCCCCTCGATGTCCGAGATCACGGTGATCGCCGGCGGTCCGATGTCGCGTGGCGCCGGCTGCGCCATCGCCGCGGTCGCGCCGGCCATCAGTCCGGCCGACATCACGCACCCGATGATATTCATGTCCTGCTCCTGCTACGTCCCGCTTTTGGCCCTGTCCTGGGCGGCGCGGAGCCTCCCGCCGGAATTGGGCGCGGCTTGGGCCGGATCGCGGCGGTTTCAGCTTGAATCCGCGGCAGTTGTCCGCGATTTGCACCTTCGGAAACAGGACTCACGCACGCTTGTGTGCTAGACAAAAATTTGCCAAGGTTGTGCTAGGACAGCATCGCTGTCTCAATTGCGGTGGTAGCCCAGCACGGGATTACAACGTAAATCGCGGCGTTTGACGTCGCGCGAGACTCCTGGATTGTCCTATGGACGATCTGGACACGGGGGTCTGAATACGGAAATCGTGGCTCGCGGCGGCGAGCGGTGGCCCGGAGGGTGCCGCGGACGCCCGAAGTGCGCCGCTGCTGGAAAATATCCTTGCCGGATAGATGAGGACGAAAATGAGCGGGTCTGAGGTTGAGCGCGAGAACATGGTTGCCAATGCGCTGACGGCGGGCCCGGCCGTGAAAACGCACGCCTCTTCGGACGCGCGCGAGCACGATTGGCGTCCGCCGGCCGAGGGCCTGTACGACCTGTCGCGCGAGAAGGACGCCTGCGGCGTCGGCTTCATCGCCAACATCAAGGGCGTCAAGTCGCATCAGATCGTCGCCGATGCGATCCGGATTCTGTGCAACCTCGAGCACCGCGGCGCAGTCGGCGCCGACCCGCGCGCCGGCGACGGCGCCGGCATTCTGGTGCAAATTCCGCACGCCTTCTTCAACCGCAAGGCCTCCGAGCTCGGTTTCACGCTGCCGGCGCCGGGCGAATACGCCGTCGGCGCGCTGTTCATGCCGCGCGACACCTCGTGGCGGAAGGTGATCCAGAGCATCGTCGCCGACCAGATCAAGGCCGAGGGCCTGACGCTGCTGGGCTGGCGCGACGTACCGACCGACAATTCGTCGCTGGGCGAAACCGTCAAGCCGACCGAACCCGCCAACATGCAGGTGTTCATCGGCCGCGGCGGCGCGATCAAGACCGAGGACGAGTTCGAGCGCCATCTCTACATCATGCGCAAGTCGATCTCGAACGCGGTGTATCAGCGTCGCGAGCGCGGCTTCGCCGGCTACTACCCGGTGTCGCTGTCGTGCCGCACCGTGATCTACAAGGGCATGTTCCTGGCCGATCAGCTCGGCAAGTACTATCCCGACCTCAGCGATCCGGATTTCGAAAGCGCGCTGGCGCTGGTGCATCAGCGGTTCTCGACCAACACCTTCCCGACCTGGTCGCTGGCGCATCCCTACCGCATGGTCGCGCATAACGGCGAGATCAACACGCTGCGCGGCAACGTCAACTGGATGGCGGCGCGGCAGGCCTCGGTGCACTCCAAGCTGTACGGCAAGGACATCAGCCGGCTGTGGCCGATCTCCTATGAGGGCCAGTCCGACACCGCCTGTTTCGACAACGCGCTCGAATTCCTGGTGCGCGGCGGCTATTCGCTGCCGCACGCGGTGATGATGATGATCCCGGAGGCGTGGGCCGGCAATCCGCTGATGGACGAGCAGCGCCGCTCGTTCTACGAATATCACGCCGCGCTGATGGAGCCGTGGGACGGCCCGGCGGCGCTCGCCTTCACCGACGGCCGCCAGATCGGTGCCACGCTGGACCGCAACGGCCTGCGCCCGGCGCGCTATCTGGTCACCCGCGACGACCGCATCGTGATGGCGTCCGAAATGGGCGTGCTGAAGATTCCGGAGGACCAGATCGTCACCAAGTGGCGGCTGCAGCCCGGCAAGATGCTGCTGGTCGACCTGGTCGAGGGCCGCCTCATTCCCGACGACGAGATCAAGGCGCAGCTCGCCGCCAGCCAGCCCTATCGCGAATGGCTCGGCCGCACCCAGATCGTGCTCGAGGAACTGCCGGACGCGCCGGTCAAGGGCCAGCGCTCCAACCTGCCGCTGCTCGATCGCCAGCAGGCGTTCGGCTATACCCAGGAGGACATCTCGATCCTGATGACGCCGATGGCGTCGACCGGCGAGGAAGCCTCGGGCTCGATGGGCAACGACACGCCGCTGTCGGCGCTGTCGGACAAGCCGAAGCCGCTGTTCACCTACTTCAAGCAGAACTTCGCCCAGGTCACCAACCCGCCGATCGATCCGATCCGCGAGGAGCTGGTGATGAGCCTGGTCTCGATCATCGGGCCGCGGCCGAACCTGTTCGACACCCAGGGCATCGCCGGCACCAAGCGGCTCGAAGTCCGCCAGCCGATCCTCACCGACGGCGACCTTGAGAAAATCCGTTCGATCTCCGAGATCGGCGATCCGCATTTCAAGTCGCGCACGCTCGACACCACCTTCCACACCGCGCTCGGCGCCGCCGGCCTCGAGCAGGTGCTGGAGGATCTGTCGGCGCGGGCCGAAGCCGCGGTGCGCGACGGCGTCAACATCATCATCCTCAGCGACCGCGCCGCCGGCGCCGACCGGATTCCGATCCCGTCGCTGCTCGCCTGCGCTGCCGTACATCATCATCTGATCCGCGTCGGGCTCCGAACCTCGGTCGGCTTGGTGGTCGAATCCGGCGAGCCGCGCGAGGTGCATCACTTCGCCTGTCTGGCCGGCTACGGCGCCGAGGCGATCAACCCGTATCTCGCCTTCGAGACCATCATCGCGCTCAAGGATCGGCTGCCGGCCAAGCTCGACGACTACGAGATCGTCAAGCGCTACATCAAGTCGATCGGCAAGGGGCTGCTGAAGGTGATGTCCAAGATGGGCATCTCGACCTATCAGTCGTATTGCGGCGCGCAGATCTTCGACGCGGTCGGGCTGCGCAACGATTTCATCGCCAAGTACTTCGCCGGCACGCATTCGCAGATCGAGGGCGTCGGCCTCGCGCAGATCGCCGAGGAAACCGTGCGCCGTCATCACGACGCGTTCGGCGACGCGCTGGTCTACAAGACCGCGCTCGATGTCGGCGGCGAATATGCCTACCGCTCGCGCGGCGAGGACCACGCCTGGACGGCGGATTCGGTGGCGACGCTGCAGCACGCGGTGCGCGGCAATTCGGTCGAGCGCTATCGCGCCTTCGCCCGCATTCTCAA